>CAKZMZ010000082.1 GCA_937129345.1 uncultured Thalassovita sp.
GCTTTAACAAAATACCTATACTAGCCTGGTAAGCGGGCTTAGTCATAAATTGATATCCCCCTCCTGTTTTTAGGATTTCCATGGCGTGCTCTTCATTGCTAAATTTCTCTATCAAAATTTGCACGGCTTCTTCAATGTCTTTAACAGGAATTTCTGTATCGAACATCTCAGACATACAGGTTTGCATATCATCAATCTTAAGAGGTTGGGGAGAAGAAAAAATGAGCGCTTCGAGATGTCTTGGCAGAAAATCCATAAAAATTCTTTGTGTAGTAGATCTTAAATTGTTTTGAGGCAAAAATATAATTGGACAAAGTAAGTGATTTAAAACAAAAAAAGGCTTATACAAATGCATAAGCCTTTAAATCATTTATAAAAATTTTATGGACGGTTTAGCTTGGCCTCAATAGAATGTTGTGTATGGGGCACTGCTCTAAGGCGCTCTTTACTAATCAACTTACCTGTATCTATGCAGATACCATAAGTGCCGTTCTTTATACGAACCAAGGCATTTTCTAGTTGCTTTAGATACTTCTGTGTGCGAGCTGCAAGTTGGTTCAGTTGTTCTCTTTCAAGTGCGTCTGCTCCATCTTCTAAAGTCTTTACACCTGAGTGGTTTGTATCGTAGCCGCTTGAGTTCCTCGTAATAGATTCTTTTAAATGATTTAATTCAGTTTTGGTCTTTTCGATTTTTTCCATCAAAAGAGCCTCAAATTCTTTCAACTCTTCTTTGGAATATCGTACTTGTTCTGTTGCCATAAGTGAAAGGTTAGTTATGAAGACATATAAGGTCAATTTAAAAACGCGAAAGTATCAAATGCATGTATTAAAACAAAGCATAGACAAAAATGCGCTTTATCAATACTATACTACAAAAAGTGTAATATAGTTACTCGGAAACCAATCATTTTAAAATTTGTTAGCATATTTTTTAAATATGCAGTATTTTATATTGAATTATTTTGTAATAAAAAAATTATCGTTTCCTTCTAGTTTTTAAACACTTTTTGCGAGACAAGGTTGCAGTTTAGTTCAAATATTTTTGTGAGCATTTTTTTGATGTAAGTTTTTTGCTCTGAACGGATATTTCCAACTGCTAATGACTGTCTATTATAAAACATGGATCCTCTATACAAAAGACTTAGAGATTCTATCTTGACCATCACTTGTAAAATTCTTAAAAATCAAGCATTGTAAGGTGCTTTTCATAAACGCTTTTTACAATAGTGAACTTGCATTGCAATTGCCCAACTACTCAAGCTTTATAAAATTTGTCCCGATTAAACGAGTGCAAGCAGTTATGCTAAAAAAAAGCATGAACATATCTTCTGCTGTACCTTACTATGTTTGCCTCATTACCTGCTATTAATTATTAAAGAATTAACTTGCAAATCTTGAACTATCCAACACTTTTGCATCTTACTAAATAACATATAAGATAAATACATTACGCACATTTAATGAGCAAGATTATGGGCTATTATAATTCAATTATAGAATCTATTGGCAACACACCAATGGTAAGATTAAACAATGTCACCAGAGGTATTGAGGCCACTATCTTGGTAAAAGTAGAATACTTTAACCCAGGCAACTCTATGAAAGACCGCATGGCCCTCAAAATGATTGAGGACGCTGAAAAAGCGGGTAAATTAAAACCTGGGGGCACTATTATAGAAGGCACCTCCGGAAATACAGGCATGGGTCTAGCACTTACGGCCATATCCAAAGGTTATAAGTGTATCTTTACTGTATCTGACAAACAATCTCAAGAAAAAATAGATATTTTAAGGGCCGTTGGTGCAGAAGTAATTGTATGCCCAACCAATGTTTCGCCCGACGACCCCCGCTCGTATTACTCCGTTGCCAAAAAACTCAATAAAGACATACCTAATAGTTTTTATCCCAATCAATATGATAACTTATCTAATGCGGCCGCTCATTACGAAACTACCGGGCCAGAGATTTGGGAGCAAACCGAAGGAAAAATTACCCATTACGCTGCCGGAGTGGGCACAGGCGGCTCTATGTGCGGCGTAGCCAAATACCTAAAGGAACAAAACAAAGATATCTTAACGGTTGGCATAGACTCTTACGGCTCTGTTTTTAAGAAATATAAAGAAACTGGCATTTTCGATGAAAACGAAATCTATCCTTATTTAACCGAAGGCATCGGTGAAGACATCCTCCCTGCCAATGTAGATTTTTCTCTAATAGATACCTTTGTTAAAGTAACCGATAAAGACGCTGCGGTTATGACCAGAAAATTGGCTAGAGAAGAAGGCCTTTTTATTGGATGGTCTTGTGGTGCAGCCGTATTTGGGGCATTGGAGTATGCTAGAAAAAATCTGACCAAAGACGATTTAATGGTAGTGATTCTCCCTGACCACGGTACACGCTACCTCAACAAGATTTACAACGATACTTGGATGAAAGACCACGGTTTTTTGGAAGAAAGAGAATTTGCTACAGCCCGAGATATCATAAAGAGGAAAAATGGGAAAGATCACTTGGTAGTACTAAAAACCTTAAATACCATAGAAGAAGCCATCAGTAAGATGAACAAAATGGGTATCTCACAAATACCTGTTCAAGATGAGAAAGGAGAGATTGTAGGGAGCCTAACAGACACAAAAATCTTGGGCGAGTTAATAGAGAACCCAGAATTGAAAAATGAAAAAGTTACTTCTCTGATGGATAAGCCATTTACCTTTGTTGCTTTAGACAACACGGTTGATTCGCTATCTTCACTCATTAATAAAGAAAACCCTGCCTTGCTAGTGAGAGATTACGATAACCAAGTACACATCATTACACAGCACGATCTTTTGCTGGCATTGGCCAATTAACTATAGATTTACCCAAAACCAATAAATTAAATCAAAAAAAATATGATCAAAACTATTGGCAGTTCTAAAGAGGCCATGCAATTAGAAGACAAGTATGGCGCACATAATTACCACCCTGTACCCGTAGTAATTTCTAAGGGGAAAGGCGTAAAAGTTTGGGATGTGGAAGGCAAAGAATACTACGATTTTTTGTCGGCCTATTCTGCCTTGAACCAAGGGCATTGCCACCCTAGAATAATTGATAGTTTAACCGAGCAAGCCTCAAGGCTTACACTAACCTCAAGGGCCTTTTATAATGATGTATTGGGCTTGTTTGAAAAATACATTACTGAGTACTTTGGCTATGATCGCGTTCTACCCATGAACTCAGGGGTAGAAGGAGGCGAAACCGCTATAAAACTATGTAGAAAGTGGGCCTACCAAGTAAAAAAAGTACCTGAAAACCGAGTAAAAATCCTTTTTGCTAATGGTAATTTTTGGGGGCGCACCTTGGCAGCCGTTTCTACATCTGATGACCCAGAAAGTTATGGAGAATACGGCCCTTACATGCCTGGCTTTGGCTTAGTGCCCTACAACGATTTAGAAGCTTTGGAAAATGCCTTAAAAGCAGACGAAAACATTGCAGGTTTTATGGTAGAGCCTATACAAGGCGAAGCCGGTGTGGTAGTTCCTGATGAGGGCTATTTGAAAAAAGCCTATGAATTATGCCAAAAACACAACGTATTGCTTATCGCCGATGAAGTGCAAACCGGCATAGGCAGAACAGGTCGTTTATTGGCCTCTGAGTACGACGGGATAAAACCTGATATCGTAATCTTGGGCAAAGCACTCTCAGGTGGAGTTATGCCCGTTTCTGCTGTATTGGCTAGGGACGAAATCATGCTCACCGTAAAACCCGGGCAACACGGTTCTACTTATGGGGGC
The DNA here is from genome assembly GCA_937129345.1 of uncultured Thalassovita sp. Taxonomy (GTDB): domain Bacteria; phylum Bacteroidota; class Bacteroidia; order Cytophagales; family Flammeovirgaceae; genus Chondrinema. The sequence goes on from CAKZMZ010000082.1 coordinate 3,774, forward strand.
AATCCACTTGCTTGTAGCGTGGCCATGGCAGCATTGCAAGTACTGAAAGATGAGAACATGACCGAGAATGCCTACAAAATGGGGCTTATCTTTAGAGATAGAATGGAGAAAATGATTGAGAAAACGGATTTGGTCTCAAAAGTAAGGGGCAAGGGTTTGCTCAATGCCATTATCATCAATGATACGCCTGAAAGTGAAACTGCTTGGAACATTTGCGTAAAATTGAAAGAAAATGGATTATTGGCCAAGCCAACCCATGGCAATATCATTCGCTTTGCGCCACCACTTGTTATTACCGAAGAAGAGTTACACGAGTGCTGCGATATTATTGAAAAAACGGTACTTGCCTACAAGTAAAAATAACATTGAATAAAAAAAGGCTGCCCAAATTCTCAGGCAGCCTTTTTTATATCTTTTATCTTATTTAGACTCAGCCGATGCTGTTACTTTTTTCATCCCTTTCATTTTATAGATAATTCTATCTGTCAATAAGTACATGACCGGTACGATTACCAAAGTAAGGAAGGTAGCGAAAACCAACCCATAAATTACCGTCCATGCCATAGGCCCCCAAAAGTCTGCGTTTTGCCCGCCTATATAAATATTTGGCTCGAAATACGCGAACATGCCATAAAAATCTATATTAAAACCAATAGCCAAAGGAATGAGGCCTAGAACAGTTGTAATCGCAGTAAGCAAAACAGGTCTTAAACGCGCATAACCCCCTTGCACCAAACAGTCTATAAAATCTTCTTTGGCCATGTGTACATCGGGCGCTAAACCAAGTTCTTGTCGTTTTCTTTCTCGCACTAAATCAATATAGTCGATCAAAACAATGGCATTGTTTACTACAACACCTGCTAGGGAGATAATTCCCACACCTGTCATGATTACTACAAATTGGTCTCCGAAGAAAGATAAACCAAGAAATACGCCTATAAAACTAAAGATTACAGATCCTATAATGATAAATGGCTTTATTACAGAGTTAAACTGCGAAACCAATATCATGAAAATGGCACACACAGCAATGAGTAAAGCCCTAGAAAGAAAAGCCACAGATTCTGCCTGCTCTTCTTGCTCGCCCGTAAACTTGAATTCGTAGCCATCGAGCATTTCGTAATCTTCAAGTAAATCTTTGATTTCTGCTACGATTTCATTGGCATTGTAACCTTCAATTACATTAGAGCTCAGTGTTACCAAACGGTTCAAATCTTTTCGCTTAACTGAGCCATAGGTAGTGCTGTATTCTAAATTGGCTACAGAAGAAACCGGAATTTGGTGGAATTTACCTTTCTTATCTCTGAATGTGAGCCTTTGCTCATACAATGATGCTACATCGTAACGATATTTATCGGCTAGCCTAAGCTGTATAGGATAATCATCCTCGCCATCTTTAAATTTAGAAACTTCTTTGCCATAAATTGCGGTACGCATGGTAGTGGCCAACATACCGGTTGATAGCCCGTAACGCCTTGCTTTAATCCTGTCGATATTGACCAAAAGTTCGGGTTTACCGGTTTCTAGTTCTAATTGCAAACCTTCTATACCTTGTATACCAGACTGCTCAATCATATTTTTGAGTTGCTCTGCCTCTTCAATCAAAGTAATGTAGTCTTCTCCTGTTACCTCTATATTAATAGGCGCACCTACAGGAGGCCCCATATTTTCTTTATCGGTAGAAACCTTTATGCCTGGAATAGTTCTCACGGCCTCACCAATTTCTTTGAACACCTTACTAGTACTTACTCCATTGCGCTCTTCAAAATCTACAAAACCTATGGAGATTTTGCTTTTGTGCGGAGACGCTCCACCACCACCGTCGCCCATCATCGCTTTTTGAGGGTCACTAGTGTTTTTGCCAATATTGGTAACTATGGATTTTACCGCATCTGAGTAAGGTTCCAATACTTCAAAAACTTTGCTTTCCATTTCTTGGGCAATGTTGTTGGTGCGTTCTACATCCGTACCGAGCGGGGCTTCTGCATAAACAAAAACGTAGTTAGGCTCAGCATCGGGGAAGAGTACCACCTCAGGTTGGTTGGCACTGAAAAAGCCCAATGAAAATACTAAGATCAGAATAGTACTTAGAAAGAATACTATAGGTTTTTTACCTGTTAAAGCAAACTTTAAAGTATTGAGGTAAACCCTTTCTAGAGCACTCAGAGCCGTATTTTGAAACCAATAAGAAGCGGGTCTTAGGAACCATGCATTGAGCAAAGTAATGAGGGCCAACACAACCAATAACGTAGCTATCAAGTAAGTTTGAAAAATAAAGAAACTCGGAATGGCCAAGGTGATCATAGCCAAGGCTGCAATGGTCAATTTTTTCTTTTTCTCTGGTCTTTGGTCTTTGGCATCATCTACCTTCATAAAAGTTGAAGCAATAACAGGGTTGATGACCAAACCAACAAATAGTGAAGATGCTAGTACTATGATCAGAGTTATAGGCAGTAGCTTCATAAACTCACCAATCATACCTCCCCAAAAAGCAAGTGGAAGAAATGCGGCTAGCGTTGTTAAAGTAGAGCTTATGATGGCAACAGCTACCTCACCAACACCTTCTTTGGCCGCTCTCATATTGGAGTAGCCTTTTTCTTTTAATCTATAAATATTTTCAATAATCACAATGGCATTGTCTACTAACATACCTAAGGCAAGAATGAGAGAGAAAAGCACCATCATGTTAATTGTGTTACCGGTAGCACCTAAGATCAAAAAAGCCATGAACATGGAAAGTGGTATGGCGATACCTACGAAAATGGCATTGCGCAGACCCATAAAAAACAAGAGCACTAAAATAACCAGTATCATACCCGAAATGATGCTGTTCTCGAGGTTGTCGAGTTGCATCTTCATCATATCGGCTTGGTTTTGAGTAATAACGATGTTCAGGTTTTCAGGCAAGTATTCGCCGACGGCATCGTCCAACATTTCATTGATTTTCATGTCTGCATTGATCAGGTTCTCTCCATTCCTCTTCACTACTTGCAGAGAAATCACAGGGAAATTGCCCTCTTTCAAGAAATTGCCCGTCGCGAGCCTTGCATAGCTATTTCGCTCTACATAAGTATCTTTTACCTCAGCTACATCTTTTAAGTAAATGGTGTTTTGGTCTTCTGACTTTACAATGATGTTCTCTATCTCATCAACCGTTTTAAACTCTGCCGTTACGCGTAAAGAGCGCCTAAATCCATTGGTAAGGATATCACCGCCAGACATGGAAATATTTTCATTGGCAATGGCGCTTTCTATATCTCCAAAAGTTACCTTTCGGGCATCCATCTTAAATAAATCTGCATTGATCTGGATTTCTCTTTCTACAGCTCCGCTTATTTCCACTTTAGACACTTCGCGGAGTTCTTCTAACTTATCTTCGAGCCACTCTGCATAATCGTTAAGCTGATCAATCTCAAAATCGCCAGAGATGTTTATGACCATAATCGGTATTTCAGAAACATCCACTTCTTGCACCAATGGATCGTTGTCCAAATCGCTTGGCAATTCTTTTTTGGCTTTGTCCACCGCATCTTTTACATCTTGCAGCGCTTGGGTAATGTCCACATTTTCGTTGAACTCAATCACTATAGCAGAGAAATCCTGTGCTGAAGTAGAGTTCAATTTTTTCATGCCCTTGAGCGATTTCAATTCTTTCTCAATAGGCCTGGTCACTAGATTCTCAATATCTACTGGTGAGTTGCCTGGGTAAGGCGTATTGATGTAGACAGTAGGGATGACCACCTCAGGAAATTGCTCCTTAGGCATGGTATTGTAAGACAAGAAACCAAACAGCACCAGTATAAATATTAAAATAAACACACTGGTAGAGTTGTTAAGCGCCAAGCTGCTTAGCCCAAATTCTCTGGTTATTTCTTTTTTATTTTCAGCCATGATCTTTAGCTAATTTTAAATATTAAGCTCAAATTTATTAAGATGCATTGGTTACATCCTTAACCCCTTCGCCATCTACTACCTCACTATAACCTGTTACGATTACTTTATCACCGGCTTTAAGGCCTTCTTCAACTACGGTTTTCCCTTCGTAAGTGCGGCCAGTCTCAATCAAAACCTTCTTTGCATAATTCTTATCGTCTTTTTGCTCGATAATGTACAAGAAAGCGTCCCCATCTGTACCACGCTGTATTAGATTAGAAGAAACTGTAATGGCATCTTCTAAATGAAAATCGTTGATTTTTACCATGGCCAAAGTATTTGGCTTTAAATAGCCATCTCTGTTATTGGCCTTCATGGTAATTTTAAATGTTCTATTTTGAGGATTAATGAACTGCCCTACTGCTGCAATAGGCAATTCCATATCTTCGCCTATAGCAGTGAAGGAAACTGTTACCATATCGCCCTTCTTAACATCCTTTACATAGGTTTCCGAAACTTCTGCAGTGATCTCAACCCTGGCTAAGTTTACTATGCGTGCTATGGGCATTTGTGGGGAGGCCATCTCGCCAGGATTCATAAAGTACTCATCCAAAGTACCACTGATGGGTGCTTTTACATAAGCATCGTTTAGTTGAGTTTGGAGTGTTTCAAGATTCCTCTCTAGTGCTTCTTTATTGTTCTTTGCCTCTAAATATTGTACTTCTGAGCCAATATTCTGCTTCCAGAGATTTTCTTGCCTTTTAAATATGGTTTCTGCAAGACTCAATCTTGTCTTTACTTCTTCCATATTACTTTTCAGTATTTCGGCATTGAGCACAGCTATTACAGTACCTTTTTTTACATAAGCACCCTCCTCATAGTTTTGCTTTAAAATCACTCCACTAATTTCAGGATTAACTTGAATATTCTTTTCTGATTTCACTTCACCGGGTACTTCAATAAAATGCTTAAAATCGACGGGTTGCAATACTTCGTGCTCTACCAATTTTAAATCTTTCTTTTGCTCATCGCCATTGGCCTTTCTCAATTCTTTTTCTAGCTCGCTTATTTTAGTCTTCAGTTCCTCAAAGTCCTTCTTGTAAGTAGCTAGTTGCTTTTCTTTCTCTTCGATAGACTCAGGCGCTTGCGCCTCACTATTGCATCCGGCAATCAATAAAACAGATGCAATTACTATGTATAAGATATTTTTTTTCATTCTTTGTTTCGATTTAATATTTTACTCATTGTACAATTTACCCATGGCCTTTAGGTAATCTACCTTAGCGATGAGGGCATTATAAAGTGCGTTGTAGTAATTAGTTTGAGCGTTTGTAAATGCCGTTTCTGCATCTACCAACTCAAAGCTCGAACCAACGCCCTCCTGATATTTCTTGTTGGAAATTTGGTAGATTTCTTCAGCAAGTTCTTGATTTTCTTCTTCGCTATCTAGCACATTCATACTGCTCTCTAAATTGATTTTTGCCTGTGCAAACTCGGTATCTATCATGTTGGTGAGCTGGCTGGCGTTGTTCTCAGATTTGAGCAGTTCTATCCTAGCCTGTTCCACTTGGTACTTTTTTCTAAAGCCGTCGAAAATAGGAACCGATAGAGTAAACCCATAATTACCGAAGCTAAACCAGTCTCTACCCACATTTAAAAGATCCCCGATTTGGTTTTCTCCCGAATTGACCCCCAAACCTGTAAAAGCATATAACTTAGGATAATAACCTACTTGAAAACGCTTAATGTTCAATTGATCGAGTTCTTGCTGGGTTTTATTGATAGAGTATTCTACGCGGTCTGCGTAATTTGGCTGTACATCAGCAGCAACCAAGGGCTCTATTTCTACATCTTCAATTTCCTCTGCCAATTCAATTTCTTCGTTTACTTGCATGCCCATTTGAAATTTGAGTAAAATAATACTCAACTGACTCATTTCAGAAAGATTGGCCAATTGAGTTTTGGCATTATTCAAATTTACTCTAATCCTATCTACATCAATTTTTTCAGAGAATCCGTTTTCGTACATAGCCGTTGTTTGCTTAAACAGCGTGTCTAACCTCCTGTAGTTTTCTTCTGCCAATTCTAACCTTGCCTCGCTGATCAGCGCGCCGTAATATGCTTTTGTAATAGCTTCTACTGTTTCTATTTTGGTTCTTTTTAGGTTTTTCTGCGCCATATCCTTGTAGGTTTTGGCAGCTTTCAATCCTAAAAAGAAGGATCCATCAAAAATCAATTGCCTAAGCGTTACTCCGGCGTTACCGCTAAATCGCACGCCAAACTTTACGGGAACCGGTGGCGCATCGGATCCGGCATTTTCATCAAAAAATACGGCGGGCAAGAAAGTGGTTTGCAGGTTATAGTTATCTAAAACCTGAAGCTCTCCATTGAGCTGTGGCAAACCATCTGCCCTTACTTCGTTTACACTTGCTTGGGCAGATTTGGTATCTAGCATGGCATTTTTTACAGGTATGGCATTTTGCAGCGCATACTCAATGCACTGATCTAATGTAAAAACCTGTTTAGATGCTTGAGCTTGAGCTAGTTGTAATGACACCATACAAAGAAGCCATAAAGCTCCTTTCTTCATTCGTTTCTGCATCATAATAGATTAAGAATTTACTTTTTTCAAACTTTGCTTATAGGCTTCGATTCTGTCAAAGCCCTTTCTTGTAGACATCCCTAGGATAAAGTGTTCAGTAAATTGTAGTTGTATTTCATATAAATCGTACTTGTGGTGCGGAAAAACCTTTTGGTTAAATGCCAACTCTACTTCGGCCATTCTCAATTTCGCCATCACCTCTACATCGAAATCATCTCTAAAATATCCTTCCATTACGCCTCTATTAATTGATTTTATGAGGTTGCTCTTAAAGCAAGATTCCCTAAATTTTTGATATTCGCTCCAACCTTCAGGATAGTACCTTTCTAAATCCACGAGTAAGACCGGATTGATTACCCTCATAAATTTTTTAAAATGCTCTATGGTCTGGATCAACTCGTCCATTACATCTTCTGAGCTATCTTTAATTTCTTCTATCACCTTTTCCTCCTCGCTTAGCATATAATGCGTAGAGCGCGTAACTATAGCATTTTTATCTTTGTAAAATTGATATATCGTTTTTTTAGAGATAGAAATCTCGTTTGCGATATCATCCATGGTTACGCTTTTTATACCATATCTTCTGAACAAAGCGGTTGCAGCCTCTATAATTCTTCTCTCTGTATCCATTTATTGTTCATTGTGCTTTAGAATTGCAAAACTATGGAAACTTCTAAATGTTTTAAAGTTTCCTACGTGAATAATGCGTTAATCTTCTTAAAATTTTATACAAAAGGGAAAATTTCTTTGCGAACGGAAGCCATTTTCTGACATAAAACCGCATAAGCAGGTTTATACTAACAATTGCCTACCTAAGCAAAATGTTTAAAAAACAAATAGTGGCTTTACAATTTTTCAGTTCTTTGCAAACTTCTTTCGTGGTTTGGCCTAACCACCATACATTTCTAAAAAACCTATGAGACATAAAAACCACGTTTCAAGCGACTAGGCGGCAATTAAACGAGGTATAATCCTAAAATGCACTTTCAACAGCCTGCAAAGAGGGTATTCTTGGCGCTACAAATCACTAAAAAGGCATGCTGTACTCTCAAAAGATAGGTGGGCTCTCACAAATTTAATCCTTCTTAATGGCAGATATCATTGAGTTTGGGCAAAGAAATCCGAAATGTTTCTGATTTTTGTAATCTGGCAATAAATTTTAGCCTCGTAGATATCATTTTCTATTAGTTTAAACCCAATTGCTCATTAAACAATTCTTCGATTACACCCCAAACAGTAAACCATGAAACCAAAAAACTTTAATAATGCTGTAAACTACCTCAATCAACTCCGTGGCTTATTCTATATTTTTGTGGGCATACCATTGGTCATTTTTGTAGTGGTCTTTTTACTCTACAGAGGCAATACTTTTGAACCCATATATGAAGGACTAAGCCTAAAAACCATACAGATTTTATGTGCGTTACTAGTTTTGGCAGGAGGCTTGGCATTTATCTACTATTTTAAAAATTTGCCAAAAGCCAAGCAAGGCCAAAACCTTAGAGAAAAACTCACTGTTTATTATCAGATATGTTTTGTTCAGTTCAGTATATTAAGCTTTATTTCTATCATAGACTTACTGCTGTTTTTTTTGAGCGGACATAAATTATTTGCAGGAGCATACGTCTTATTACTGATCATGTTATCCCTTAACAACCCAAGTTATTACAACGTGGTCGGCAATTTAAAGCTCCTCAAAGAAGAAAGGGATATTATGAAAAACAACAAAAACATAGCTTAACCATATGGAGTTGACACAAATTTTAAAAGAGCTCAAGTTTTTAGGAATAGTATTGGCTACGTATTCTATAGCAGGTGTTTTATTAGTATTTTTTGTAGAAGCTGCTCAACCCGAACACGTAGTACAATTGGGCGTTGTGGTTATTTTGGTGATTTACATCATCAGAATCATTTTTAATATTATGCATAAGCTAAAATAAACAATAAGTTACTTTTCTATAGAAAGGCATTTGTCTACATGCAAACACTTTTGCTAACTATAAATTATTATTTTTGAATTTAAATACATAGATCCATCGCTAACCTCTACTAACAACAACTTTTAATCTTTTTTTGAAACTAAAAATTATCAGAAGATGAATTATTTACTGAAAATAGCTGGATCAGCTTTGTTGTCCTTTGGTTTTATTTCTTTGCTACATTTTCCTGCACTTTCTCAATCTCCCGGTGACCCAAGCAACCTGTTGGTAATAAGTGAAGATGAGACTCCGGTAAGAAATGCAAAGGATCTTAAAAGCGAGATAAGAAATGAACGCATTATTTATGGCGAGATGACAGACAGCAGAGGTGGCGTGCCTAAAAGGTACAAAACCATGACCATTGTACTATCTGCGCAAAGTGGAAATGAAATCAAAAAAACGTGGATGGCAGAAAACCTAGATCACGAAATGCCTGGATCTTATTACTACGAGAACAATACTAACTATGCAGGCGATTATGGAAGGTTATATACTTTTGAAGCTGCAAAAAAAGCCTGTCCAGAAGGATGGCACCTGCCTACTCATGATGAATGGATGCTATTAGCCCACAAATTTGGTGGTAAGAGATTTGCCGGCGGATTTCTTAAAGTTGGGGGCATTAGTGATTTTGAAGCGCAATTTGGAGGCAGGATGTATGAAGAAGATGATTTTAAGTCTATTGGTAAGTACGGAAGTTACTGGGGAGTTGCTGGTCTTGATAGCCAAACGCCAGTAGAATACGAATTTGGTGCTACCAACACATTAATCGTAATCAGCAACATCAGAAATTATACAGAATACGAAAACGTGATACAGCCTAGCGTAGCCAATAGCTGCCGATGCGTAAAAGATGAAGAATAATTGCTAACATTTTCATAAAAAGACCTGCAAACCTTGGGCTATTGCTAAATTGGGTTTGCAGGTTTTATTTTGTAAGTAAGTATACAGAATCAAATTAATTTTACCCCTCCCTGGGGCTAATCACAAAGCACTTATTTTGCGCTCATTAAGTAAAAAAACCTAGAGAGGGCTACCTTTGGCAGAGATTGTCCATATTTATTTTTATCTTTTTATTTAGAGTATTTAATATTCTGTTGTATCCTATGTTTCTCCCCGAACTTTCGCTGATCGAAGCGGCCCATCAGAGAATTGCGCCCTATCTGCACCGCACCCCGGTGTTAACCTCCCAAAGTATCGATGCCGTAAGTGGTGCCGAGATTTTTTTCAAGTGCGAGAATTTTCAAAAAATTGGCGCTTTTAAGGCAAGAGGTGCTACCAATGCCATTTTGCAGTTGCCCGAAGGCACCAAAGCCGTCGCCACACATTCTTCTGGCAATCATGCCCAAGCAGTGGCTTACGCTGCCAAATCGAAGGGTATGCAGGCTTACATAGTTATGCCTGAAACTGCGCCAAAAGTAAAGGTGAAAGCTGTAAAAGGTTATGGAGCAGAAGTCATCTTCTGTGCGCCAAACCAACAAGCAAGAGAAGATACCCTCAACAAAGTGGTAGCCAAAACTGGTGCTGCTTTCGTACACCCTTATGACAATAAAGAAGTAATCTGTGGACAGGCAAGTGCCGCTAAAGAACTAATCGAAGATACATCAACATTGGATTTTGTTTTGGCGCCTGTAGGTGGTGGCGGGTTGCTCGCAGGAACGGCATTGGCTACGCACTATCTTTCCAAAAATACTAAAGTTATTGCCGGTGAACCCGAAGGTGCAGACGACGCCTATCGCTCTCTCAAAGCCGGGGAAATAATCCCCTCAGTCAATCCCAATACCATAGCCGATGGGCTTCTTACCTCTTTGGGTAAGCTTAATTTCCCAATCATTCAAAAATTGGTGCAGGAAATCATTACAGTAGACGATGAGGCCATTAAAGCAGCCATGCGCTTAATTTGGGAAAGGATGAAAATAATTATAGAGCCCTCTTGCGCAGTACCTTTGGCAGTAGTGCTACAGCATCAAGAAAAATTTGCTGGTAAAAAAATTGGTATCATACTTACAGGAGGCAATGTAGATTTAGAAAAACTTCCCTTCTAAATCTTTACACAAGTCATTTATAGCCTAAAAATAAAGTTTTTCTGTATAAATTTTAGGCAACTAGCTTAACGACACGTCCTTAACATCAATTGGTATCAGTTTTATTGTTGGATTTTACCTCCTGCTTTACTCGCTCAAGTCTTTTCTTAGCTGAGAACAACCTGCTAAGCAGCATTTCTTTTTCAACTGCCAACTCCTCTAATCTCTGCTGAAATTGCTCTAAACGATCTTCATATTCATTAAAAGATGTATGCATCATAAAAAAGTCTAAAAATTAAAAAAATTACGAATGGTTAAAAAAAGAAAGTGGCAATGTAAAGCTACTTATTAATGGCATTGCTACCCTTGATTTGTTCAAGTGTAGTATAGGCTTTTTGAACTTTAACTAGCAACATTTCTTTTTCTATTGCCAGTTCTTCAAGTCGTTTTTGCAGGTTTGTAACTTGTGCTTCCCAAGAGCTTCTTGGCTGGTTCATTGGAAAAAAATTAGATTAAATTAAAAAAATATCCCTTATTTTTAATTTTTAACGCAATTAAAGTCATTACACATAAATTTCTCAAATCTTGTTTAAACCGTTCATGTAATATTTAAGCGAGTATCTACTAAAAGAATCTTTCAAGGACCGAAATACTGAGTAAATCCTCTTATTTACATCAAAGAATACACAAAAACTTATTCTTATTATATTTAATTTTTCACTGTAAGATTTTAAATATTTTTACCATAAAATAATCAAGTAAATATGAAAAGGAGAAAATTTGTGGCAACAGCGTCTGCCCTTGCCTTATCAGGAGCTAGCCAAGCAATGCCCAAAACAAATCACGCCAAAGCAGAAGATGAACAACAACTAATAGAGTGGAGGACCTATACATTAAGCAGTGGTGGCAGAAAAAGCACTTTAGATAATTATCTTAAAAATGCGCTTATACCTGCCATGAACCGCCATGGAATCGAGAATGTAGGCGTTTTTAAAGATATTTCGAGGTCAGAGCCTCTAAAAATACACCTATTTGTACCACATGTTAGCGCAAAGGATTTTTCAGAGATTACCGATGTTTTAGCAAACGACCAAGCCTATCAAAATGCCTCTAAGGAATATCATGCATTAGATAAAAACAATCCGGTTTTTAGCAGATATGAATCTGCATTGCTTTTAGGTTTTAAAGCCATGCCTAAGTTAGTGGCACCCAAAGAGCAAAAAAAAATATATGAACTAAGAACCTACGAAAGCTACAGCGATGATGCAGCTGGAAGAAAAATAGATATGTTTGACAAATACGAAGTAAAGCTTTTTGAAGATTTGGGCTTTCAAGCAGTCTTTTACGGAAAAATGCTTGCGGGAAAATACATGCCTTGCCTTACTTACATGGTTTGTTTCGATAGTATGGAAGATATGGAGAAATACTGGGATAAGTTTAGAACCTCAGAAGGCTGGGCAGCAATTAAAGATTTGCCTGAATATGCCAACACAGTATCAAAAATCCATAAGAATTTCTTGGAGCCGCTTTCTTATTCTCAAATATAGAAATAGAAAAATGGCAGCGATTCATTTCTCGCTGCCATTTTATTTTTGAGGATTGAAATTGCTATAGTGGCATGTTGCCATGTTTTTTCTTAGGCAATTTGTCTACCTTGTTCTCTAGCATTTCAAATGTCCTTAGTAGTTTAACGCGAGTATCTTCGGGTTTGATTACCTCATCGATATAACCTCTATTGGCAGCCCTGTATGGGTTGGCAAATGTTTCGGTGTATCCATCTACTTTTTCTTTAAGCTTGGCGGCAGGGTCGTCAGCTTCTCTTATTTCTCTCTTAAAAATTATCTCAGCAGCACCTTGGGCACCCATTACGGCAATTTCTGCCATGGGCCATGCAAAGTTCATATCAGCCCCAATGTGCTTAGAGTTCATCACATCGTAGGCACCTCCATAGGCCTTTCTTGTAATAACCGTAACTCTAGGCACTGTCGCCTCACAGAATGAGTACAGCAACTTGGCCCCATTGTTTATGATGCCGTTCCACTCTTGATCGGTACCTGGCAAAAAGCCGGGCACATCTACCAATACCAATAAAGGAACATTAAACAAATCGCAAAA
>CAKZMZ010000083.1 GCA_937129345.1 uncultured Thalassovita sp.
CGATTAAAGCCTTCTGTGAGGTAACCATTTTCTGTAGAAATGCTGTATTCAAATGCCTTGCCCTTTAAAACCATGTTTTGTTTAGAAGCATCTAAGGCCAACGTGAAAGTGCGCTGTGGCACATTGTTTTCATTTTGTGGTGTAATTTGCCCACAAACATTGAATTTACCTGCATAATTATCTGGGAGGAGTATCAATTCTGGATAGCTAATTCGATACTTGCCTTGCTCAACTATAGAAGCTGCATTGCTGCATCCCTGAAAAAAATTATTGTACGAGTAAGTAAGTCGATAGGATCCATCCGAGAGTAATTCCAACAAATGGCCATAACCTCTTTCTCCATATCTGATTTCTCCTGTGTAAGTATTTTGATAGGCATTGTTGGTAGAATAAGAAAACACCTGTAGCCACTTTCCCAATAAATCTTGTGGAGTATATCGGATACCGCTGTTCAAAACTTGATACATGGCCTGCTGATCTTGCATGTTGAGTTGGGCGTTTGTATATACTGCATTAGCTTTGTTTGATGTGCTCGAATTAACAGCTGTAGTATTTGATTGAGAAAATGGGTTGTTCCTGTTCAATACATCATAAAATAACTGTGTTCCTCCGATAGATTGATATCGATTGGCTGGGGCTGCCAAAAAAGAATGGAAAAGCATATTGTTTGCGGCATCCCTTAAAAATAAAACAGTCAATTTTGCAGGGGTTCCATTGATGTTGCCTTTGGCTAAGTAGTGAACTTCATTGCCTGAAACCGTTTGGGTTTGTGTTACCTCAAGCTGCTGCACCTCGTTCTGCAAAAGTTCTAAAGTGCTTTGCGGACCACTGCCTGCAAAATCCTGCATGGCCAAGACCATAATTGAAGGTGAAGTAGCCTCATTAGGATCTTCTGAAGTTTGCCAAGCATATACCCTATTTTGTTGGTTGGTACTCACTTTCCAGCCTTCGGGAGAGCGGTATTGGGTATTACCCGTAGGATCAGGCACTAATTTGATTTGGGCAAAGGCTTGTACAGAAAAGCATAAAAGCCACAAAAAACATTGACTTCTCAACATAGTTTCAGTATTTTCTCAAAAATAAACATAAAAGCCTATTCGGCGAAAAGAAGATATGACGAACCTATTAAGCAACAAATTACCTCTTTACCTACTCATTTTATTCACCTGCCTAGCCTGCAAAACCGACCCACCTACCATTGATGCACAACTTTGGCATGGGGTTACGCTTTCTTTTGAGGGGCCTGAACTTTCTGAGACAGGCACAGATAATCCCTTTTTAAATTATCGATTAAATGTAACCTTTACCCATGAAAAAAAATCCTACACCGTACCGGGTTTTTATGCAGCCGATGGTAATGCAGCAGAAAGCAGTGCCACATCTGGCAAAGTTTGGCAAGTTAGATTTACCCCTGATCAAATTGGGGAGTGGTCTTACAAAGCATCCTTTAGAAAAGGAAACAACATTGCAGTAAACGATGACCTAAATGCTGGCGAGCCTTTGTCTTTTGACGGCACTGAAGGAAAGTTAATGGTTACTGCCGCTCTGGCTCCTAGAGGATTCCACAAAGAGGGGCGCTTAGATTATGTGAGCGAGCGCTATTTGAAATTTGCAGGTACGGGCAAGTATTTCCTAAAAGGCGGGACGGACAGTCCTGAAAACTTTATGGCCTATAAAGACTTTGATGACACTTATGCCATAGATACCGCCAATAATTACATTAAAACTTGGGAGCCCCACGTGCAAGACTGGCAAGAGGGCGACCCTGTTTGGCAAGGCGACAAAGGCAAAGGAATTATCGGAGCGCTCAACTATTTGCAAGAAGCAGGCGTAAATTCCTTCTATTTTCTCACTATGAACATTGGTGGCGATGGGAAGGACGTTTGGCCCTACATAGACCACGAGACCTTTGACCGCTTCGATTGCAGCAAGCTAGCCCAATGGGAAATCGTGTTTTCACACGCAGAAAATTTAGGTATCATGTTGCACTTTGTGCTACAAGAAACCGAAAACGAACTGCTGCTCGACAATGGTGATACGGGCACTATACGCAAACTTTATTATCGGGAACTCATTGCCAGGTTTGGGCACCACTTAGCCATTACTTGGAATTTAGGCGAAGAGAACGGCCCTGCTGACTTCTCGCCCGAAGGACAAACTACCGAGCAACAAAAAGCCATGTTGGCTTACATGAAAGCCACCGATCCTTATCAACATTTTTTGGTGATTCATACGCATGCTTACATAAAATTAAGAAGAGAAATGTTCAAAAAACTATTGGCCGACCCAAATTTAGATGGGCCATCTTTGCAGTTAGGCAATGTGTATGATACTTATGAAGATACCAGACTTTGGGTCGAAGAATCTGCCAAAGCTGGCAAACAATGGGTGGTTAACTTAGATGAAATCGGTCATTATGCTACCGGCGTAGTACCTGATGAACTGGATGTTGGGCATGACAGTGTAAGACAAGCCGTACTTTGGCCAAACCTGATGGCTGGCGGAGGTGGCGTTGAATGGTACTTTGGAGCTACAAAAAACGCTGGTGACTTAGATGCCCAAGATTTGAGAACCCGTGCAGATATGTGGAAACAAACCCGAAATGCCATAGACTTTTTCCAAGAGCATGTGCCCTTCCCACAAATGAAGGCCAATGATACTTTAGTGGTGAGCGGAATGGGCTATGCGCTTTCTTATGAGGATACGCATCTGCTGTATTTCCCCAATGGTTTGGAGGAGGTCAACTTGAACCTTCCCGAAAAAAACTACCGCATCTCTTGGTTCGACCCAAAAGCCGGTGGCGATTTGCAAACAGGCAGTGAAACCGAAACCAATGGTGGGAACAATGCTGTCATCGGTATGCCGCCTTCTGAAGATATGGAGAAAGATTGGGTGGTTTTATTGAGGTTATCAGAATAGCATAGGTCTTACCCAAAAACCAAAAACTCTTGTTATGTGGCTCTAAGAACCGTTTAAACATCCGTTCGTGAGCACAAACCGAGGGTATGGTTTATCAGTTTATAGGAAGTTGATTCATGCGCCATTGCATGTGCCATTGCATGCGCCATTGCATGCGCCATTGAACAGGTAAAAGAATTAAGTCCACGGATTGCAGCCCATGAATTAAGTTGCGGAATGCAAGTCGCGGAATGCAAATTATGTTTTAAAGAAAAGCTATAATAACCATCAAATTCGACTTCCTTCTAAATAAAGGCACTTATTTCTTTCGTCAGTATAAAACCGATGCTTTTCATTCTAAGTTTAGAAGATTATTTCCTAATATTGGAGAGATAATT
>CAKZMZ010000084.1 GCA_937129345.1 uncultured Thalassovita sp.
CATATCCTATCGAGGGCGTACCCGCAACAGAATCTAAAGACGAACCCATACCTGATCCTAATTTTAAGCCCGACTTTAGCCAGTATGATGTGGTAATTTCTAACTTTGGTTGGAAGGCAGCACCCTTTCCAGAACAAACACAATTAAATCTTGAGAGCTTTGTAGCTAATGGCGGCGGCTTTTTTGTAATACATGCCGCAGATAACTCTTGGCCTGAGTGGCTAGAGTTTAATAAAATGATAGCATTAGGCGGTTGGGGAGGCAGAACTGAAAAAGATGGCCCTTACGTGTACTATAACGATGACAACGAGTTGGTTAGAGATACCACTGCAGGTAGGGGTGGCTCACATGGCCCTCAGCACGAGTATTTGATTACCATCAGAGATGAAAACCACCCTATAACCCAAGGTATGCCAGAAAAATGGCTACACGCCCAAGACGAGCTTTATGATCGTTTAAGAGGCCCTGCAGAAAATTTAGAAGTTTTGGCAACGGCCTATTCTGATGCAGCAACTAAAAAAGGCACCGATCGCCATGAACCTATGATCATGACCATTGATTACGGCAAGGGCAGGGTTTTCCATACGCCTATGGGCCATGCAGATTACTCTTTTGAATGCGTTGGCTTGATCACCCTGATCAAGCGCGGTGCCGAGTGGGCTGCTACAGGTAAGGTGACCCAAACTGAACTCCCTGCTGATTTTCCATCGGAGAATAAAGTTAGCCAAAGAAAGTTTGTGAGGAATACGCAGTAGTTTTAACCCTTATGAGGGTTTTGAATGCTCATAAGGATTAAAATAATTTCTTTCTTAAAGCAACCAAATCAACTAAGTAGGCATAGTTATAGTATTATTTACATGCTTATTTACTGGTTGATTTTTTTATCTAATGAAATACCTACTCGTTTCACTTTTTACTCTGTGCTTATTTGTACAACTAAAAGCACAACAAATTAGTGGGTATGTTTACGATAGCCAGAAAGAGCCTGTCCCCTATGTAAATATTTACTTTCAAGAACTACAAACCGGCACTACTACCGACCTAAACGGCAAGTATTTTTTCCGTCTTTTTCCGGGTAATTATCGTATAGTAGTTTCTGCCGTTGGCTACAAAAGCCAACAAATCAATGTTGAAATGGGCGATGGGTCTATTATCAAAGACATACAATTAGAAATCTCTGATACAGAACTTGAAGAGATTACAATTAAGGCCAACAAAAAAGACCCTGCGTACGAAATCATCAAAAAAGTAATTGAAAACAAGAAGAAGTACTTAGAGAAAATAGCCAGCTACAAAACCAATATTTATGTAAAAGCAGTGGAAGAAGTAGAGATACTCGAGGTAAAAAAAGAAAAAACCGAAGTTGTCTCACTAGAAGGAGAAGCCCTAGATCCTTTTGAAGAAGCAGAGAAAAATAAGGCTGCCCCTAATAATTTGAACATGGTAGAAATGCAGCTTACCTTAAATTACCAAGCGCCCAACAATGTAAAAGAAGAAAGAACTGCCTTAAAGCGATATGGTAGCCAAGCAGGTTTGTATTTGCCTAAGTTTAGCCAAGCGGATTTTAACTTTTACGAAAACCTGCTTTACATACAAGATGTGGCGCAAAACCCGATCATTTCTCCTGTGAGCCGAACAGCCATTTTATCCTATAAATTCAAATTAGAGTCGGCGAAAATGGAAGATGGCATATTGGTATATGAAATAAAAGTAAGTCCGAGAAAAAAGGGCAATGCCACTGTTGAAGGCTACCTCTTTATCAATGATAATAGCTGGACCATAAACAGGCTCGATTTAGATTTCTCGAAAGGCAGCCTTAAATTTTACGATCAATTCAATATTACCCAAAATTACACAGCCATTACCGATAGTTTGTGGCTGGCTACAAGGCAAGCATTTACTTACGAAACCAAACAAGGTAGAAAGAAAAAATTTAAGGGCAGCACGGTTTTGAGCTACTCAAACTATCAAGTGAACTACCCTTTTCCACCAAAATTTTTTGGTAATGAGGTGGCCATAACCACGCAAGAAGCTTATGACAAAGACTCTACTTTTTGGAACCAAAACCGACCCGAGCCACTTACCACCAAGCAACAAGAAATGGTGCAGTATCGTGATAGCATAGAAGCTGCGCACAATGACCCTGCCTATCTAGACTCTTTAGATGAGGCTTTTAACAAGGTAACTTTAGGAGAGGTATTTTTACATGGCGTGGCCTTCCGCAATTACAAGAAAAAGAAACGAGTGTACATAGGCTCTTTGCCAGACCTAATCAATTTTGAGGTAATTGGTGGCTTTAGGTTTGGCCCTTATGCCAACTATTTTAAGAGGTGGGAAAATGAAAAATTTTTAAGTGTAAGCGGTAGTAGCAGCTTTGGGGTCAGGAATAAAGATATAATCGGAAACGGCTATCTTATGCACCGTTACAATCCTTTTAAGCAAGGTGATATTTATTTAAGAGGTGGTCGCTCTTTTTTCTCCATCAATAGTTTTGATGCTTACCTGAACCAACTCAGGGCTTCTAACTACATCTTAAATGATAACTTGGGCCTAACACATCGCATAGAGTTGTTCAATGGCTTTTTTATTTCTAACGCATTTGATTGGCGGAATAGAAAATCGGTAGAAAATCTGAATACCAGTTCTATTTTAAATGAGGTGATTGATGAGGTACCGCCCTTGGCTTTTGAAGATTACCAAGCATTCATTACCCAAACTTCTATTTCTTATACTCCCAAACAACGCTACATGCGAGAACCCAAGCGAAAGGTAATATTAGGAAGTACTTGGCCCACATTTTCATTTATACACCGCAAAGGATGGGATGGACCATTCTCTAGCGATATAGATTTTGATTATTTGAGTTTTACCATTAACCAAGATGTTATTTTAGGTACGCTAGGTAGCGCCAAATACAATGTGGAAGTGGGTAAATTCGTAAATGCCAAAGACTTGCGTTTGGTGGATATTAAACGCTTTAGGCAATCTGACCCTATTTTATACTCTGATCCTTTGCGGTCTTTCCAGTTGTTGGATACGGCCCTTGCTACTAGTGATTTTTTTTTTGAAGCCCACTTTATCCATCATTTTAATGGCGCATTGATCAATAATATTCCATTGATAAAAAAAACACGCATTAGTTTGGTAGCCGGCGCTGGTGCTATGTGGATAAGGGAAAACAACTTTAACTATGCAGAGATTTTTGGCGGAGTGGAACGCATTTTTAAACTGGGTGCCAGAAGGCGTTTGCGTTTAGGAGTTTACGGGGTTTTGGCCACTACCAACATCGCCCCAGTGCTCCCCAGCCTCAAAATCTCTTTCGATATTATAGATACTTGGAAAAGGGACTGGAGTTATTGAAAAGGTGTTTAGGGTTTTGATAGGCTGAAAACGTAGATTTATATTTGTTCAGAACCAAGGCAGCAATAAAAAAAGCCTTAGCCATAGGCTAAGACTTGTAAATATTTTGAAGTTACTATCTCTTTAAAACTACTTGCGCTGCGACTTTTGCTTTCTAATAAAATGATCATTATCCCAATTACCATCTAGCAGTACATCACCGTTCTTGGCATAAACGGTTCCATGCCCGTCGCGTACATCGTGGTCCCACTCGCCTACATATTTTTCTTTAGAAGCAAAAGTGTAAACACCGTATCCTTCTCTTTTACCATTTACAAAGTTGCCTTCATAGGTATCGCCATTGGCCCAAATATATTTGCCCTTTCCGTGTCTTATGTTGTCTTTCCAATAACCCGCATAAATTCCCTTAGACTCAAAAAATGCAATACCATAGCCATTGGCTTTACCTGCTTTTATTTCACCAAAGTATTTTACGTGTTGCCCATCATCGTTATCAAACTCCATTTTGGCATAGGCATTTTTAAGTTCCTCAATCTCTTGAGACAATTGTACCTGTGTGCTAAAAGCTTCTCTCAATCTATTTTCTTTGAGTAAAGATTCTTTATATAGAGAGTCAAAAGTACACTGTTCTTCTTGCACCACAAACATCAATGAATCCATGGCGAGTTCTTTTTCTTTATTGATGCTATATAGAAAACCAACTACTTTGCGCAAGCTATCGATGCTATTTCTGTATTTATCTTGAGAAGCTATGAAAGCCTTGGCCAAACCAGCCCACTGCTTGTCATTGTAAGGTTGCGCTTCAAGCTCGTGGTAAACTTCTAGGGCCTCACTATAATTGTTTTGTAATAGTGAGTAATTGGCCTGTACAATTTTATCGTAATATTGGTTCTTTTCATTTTGGGGGAGTTTAGATTCATCGCCATTTCTTGTTTTTAAAAAGGCCGTTCCGAGTAAAGCAATCAATAAAACGTTAAGCGTGATAGAACTCCAAATAATGTATTTCTTTTTAAACAACTTCATGATCTCTGTGTAGAATAAATAGTACCTTAAATTAATTGTATGTTAATCAGTAACCCATGTTAATTTGAGGCAATGTATTTTCTGTCTTTCTAAAATCTAGACCAATCAATACATTTAGCCTTATTACATGGCTTGTTCTATAATTATATCCTGTGGCAGCTTGGCCAATGGTCCACATGTGCCCAGCAAAAAATGACACTTGCCTGTTAAGCACGTAGCCTATACCGTTGTAAATCCTAAAATCTTCTAGCGGGTTGTACACCACAGATTTTCCCGATTGCATAAAAAGTTCGGCACTGGGCGATACGTACAAAGTTTTTTCTTCAATTTTATGCTTATTAATCGGAATGTAAGCAAAGAGTTTGTAGCGGTACCTGTTGGTGTATTTGAAAGGGTCGGTTTTTTCATACCCTTTTTTCCAGCGGTGCTCAAACCTAAACTGATGGTAAACCTTTACCCTTCCCATAGCGGGCATCTTAAAGATGTATTGATGCCAAATACGTTTTTCTAGCGAAACTTTATCGTATTTTGGGTCGTCTGAGGGAGCGTATCTTAAAATAAATGCAGGACCAACGGTGGCTTCAAAATAGGGATTGAACATTATGTTCAGACCCATACGGTTATAGATTTTATTGTTTCTCCCATAGAAACCGTACAAATTGTCAGCGTTGTTTCGCAAACGCAAATGATGCTCGCCATAGTAAGCAAACTTTTTACTGAACTGCGCTTTAACGTACATGCCATTCCAAAGGCCGGTAGACTCTAAGTTGGTTTGCGCTCTATATGGCGGATCTTCTTGGGCAAAAACCGAGAACCCAATCAAAATAGCTCCAATAAATAGTATTATCGATTTTTTAGACAATCTTATAGACATTTTGCTCTGAAAAAATTGCTCAACCTCTGCAAAAAAATTTGATACCTCTCGGCTTTAGTCTATACCACTTCTTTTACTTATTCTTTAAAATTCCACAACTTGTGGAGTTTTGCCTCAACTTGAGCACCACATTGTGTTTCATTTTCAATTTCAAAAATGGTATTTAATGTTTTTTTAAGCTGTTAGTTGAGTCGCCTATTAAAAATTGCTGGTAAAAAATTAAATAAATACAGCCAAAAATTAATTGAAAAGTTGGATTCTGTGAGTTTAAAGCGACTTTTATATATTATTGCATTAAAAAATTATTTTGCTTCAGTTGTCTTATCTGTTTAATTAAAATTGATAGTCAGTTATTTAAGTTAATTCTGATAATAGAATTTACAAGAAGTATGCATTATTGTGTGAACAGAGCAAATTTTAACGAAATTTAATATTGCCACTAAAAAAGCCTCCATCTATTAAATGAAAGCTTTCAGTATTGCCATTTCCCGTTTTGTCGATATATTTAATCATTGACCGCTCAAAAATACCGCATTGGCCAAGAGCAGTTTTCCGCTGTGCCAAAAACCCCTGATGATGGGCGAGTCGCTCATGTAAATAAGTTGCCCAGTGCCGCGTCTTTCAATGCCAATAGCTAAGGTGTTTTTCACTTTTTCCCTTAATTTATAACCCGCAAACCCACTTGTGTAGCTATCTTCTTTAAATACCCCTACATTCCAACCTCCATCGCCTAAATACGGCATCGTGCTAGAGTTACGCTTCATTAAAAAAGTGGAAGTACCTGCACCAAAAGCAATAGGGTGTGTCTCGTCTAAATATACTTTATAAATACTGCCTTCAACGCTTTCCGATAATGCCTCCCTCCTACGCTCTCCGTACTTCTTCAATAAATCTTCTTGCTTTTCCTCCCCTTTGCTGTCCTCTTTACCTGCGTTTGCTTGTCCTAGCAGTGTATTTCCCTCACTATTAAACAAATTAATGGCCCTTTCAATAGCTATGACCTTACCACCATCTCTAGCGAAATCATCAATATAACGGCTGTACTTGTAGTAAGCACCCGAAACTAAGATTAGTACATCAAATTCTTCAAGGTCTGCTCTATCCAACTCTGTGGTATTGATCACCGTAACCGGGTATTGCAATTGCTCCTCGAAGTAGTGCCATACTTCTCCAAAAGCAGTAGGATACACTCCCTCGCCATTAACGATAGCTACCTCTGGTCGCTCAATAAAACGTACCGAAGAAGAACCCAAATCTTTCCCATTTGCTATAAAACCTGTAGAAGCCGGAAACAAGGGTTGTTCTAATTCATTGGCCATATCAGCGATTTTTACATCTAAACCATCGATGTATCTGTTGTCGTGGCGGAGTACGATCATAGTTCCACGATCAAAGCGCTTGCCCTCGACAGTAAAAGGCTCCATAGCAAAACGTACCTTAAAACCATGCTTGTAGAGTGTGGCCAATAGTTTCGCATCGCTAAAATCTTTCCATTCAAAATAATAGGCATAAGGAGGTTCTTCGGGTATCTCATTCTTAGCAAAAGGCATTTTTGCCTCAGCAGAAGCAGCTACGTTTTCTCTATAGGCAAAAGCTGTTAAGTTGTATACATGAGGCAATGCCCATGAGGTAAGATCATAGGTCATAGAATCTACCAACACGGGTTTTGGCTCAAAAAGTACTCTTACCATTTTACCTTGCGGCTGGTAGGTACTCACAACGATATCTCCTGCAGTAGGATTTTTAGCAGCTTCTGAGTTGTTCTTAAAATCATAGGCCAAATTGCTACTGAGCCGAACATTAGAACCCACCTTCCCATATTTTATATGGTGGTTATCGAGCAACTCGAGCAGTGCTTTAATAGCACCCGGATCATTGTCCTGACTGATCACAAAAGACTTGTATTCGCCACTTCCGTTGTTCTCAGCATCTGAAAAGAATTTTTTAAACTCATCTATTAATCTACCTTTTTGGGAATAGGCCGCTTCAATCGTTCCGAAACTTGAGGTGTAGTGGTGGTCTATTCGATCTTTTAATGTAAGGGTATCTCCGGTATCGGTAACGATGCCCAAACCAGCTCTACCACCACCGCCTTGTTCATAGGTAAAGCCTATTGCCCCTTGGTAAGTAGGCCAAGTATCACCATAACTCGGATAGAACAGGTCAAAAACCTCTTTGGTAAAGTACAACCAATTCTCTTTATCAAAAGCAGTAGAATTGTATTCCCCGATAATGTTGTGAAATTCCCTTTGCCAATCGGTAATTACCTTATGGAAAGGCTCTGCTGAAGGCCCAAAAAAATAAGGAGAATTGGGTCCCATCTCATGCAGGTCTACATGCACATGTGGCATAAATTGGTAGTACATATCTTTTCGCTGTTGGCTCTCAACCTGCGTTTGCCAAGCCCAATCGCGGTTTAAGTCAAAAAGATAATGATTGTATCTACCACCTGGCCACGGCTCGTGGTGCTCCCAAGCATCGGGCCTTACATTGTTGGTGCGGCCTTGGGTCTGCTTGTACCAATTTACATAGCGATCGCGGCCATCGGGGTTCTCGCATGGATCAATAACAATGAGCATATCGTTAAACCAATCGTCGGTAGCGGTTTTTTCCTTGCTCAACAAGGTATAAAGCACCGACATGGCCGCCTCTGTACTTACCGACTCATTGCCATGTATGTTATAGCTCAACCAAACTATGGGCAAATGCTTTCCGTTGATTTCTCCACTCTCTAAGCCTGCTGCAATAAGGTTGTTCTTTTTGATTTGGTCCAAGTTTTCACGCTTCTCCTCATATGAAACCACCATTAACTGTAGCACACGCCCTTCGTTGGTTTCACCATAAACAAACCTTTTTACATTGGCAGAAGCTTCTTCGAGATGCTTCATGTAATCTACTACCTTGTGGTGTGGGGTAAAAGCCGTTCCGGGTTCATAACCTAAAAAATTTTTAGGGGATTGAAGGTCTTGAGCAATAAGATTGAATGAGACCTGTAGCAGGGCAATCAATACCAAATATATTTTTTTCATTTTGTTATTTTGATGAATAATTAGAAGTCAATGGCTGATAATATCTAACAATATTTGGCAAAGCTATCAAAATCCATCTATTTAAGAATATGAACCCTAAAAAATGTGACTATTCTGTGCTAAAACATAATTTTAATTAGCCGTAAACTTCAATCTTTCTCATCTTTCCTTTAACTTTCAACAGACTATGCAATCACACTAATTTTTTATGAAATATTTTTTTTATGTAACTTTCTTTTTCTTACTTTTTCAATGCGAAGCACCAAAAGAAAATAGAAAGGCTTTAACAATTACAGGTCTACAAGATGAAGTAGAAATCGTTCGAGACCCTTGGGGCATCAATCATATTTATGCCAAAAACCAGCGCGATTTGTTCTTTGCCCAAGGCTATGCCGCTGCACGAGACAGACTTTTCCAATTTGAGATTTGGCGCAGGCAAGCCACCGGTACAGTAGCCGAGCTTTTGGGCGAACGCGAACTACAAAGAGACATCGGTACGCGTTTATTTAAGTTTAGAGGCGACATGACAGAAGAGATGAACTACTACCACAAAGATGGCGAGGAGATCATTACCGCCTATGTAAATGGCGTAAATGCCTATATCGAAGAAGCACTAAAAACCCCAGAAAATTTACCACTTCCTTTTAAAGTGTTGGGAACCACCCCTCAAAAATGGACACCTGAAGTGGTCATCTCAAGGCATCAAGGCCTTTTGGGCAACATTACACAAGAGTTAGACATCGGAAGGGCTGTAGCGAGCATTGGCCCCGAAAAGGTGAAAGAGTTGATGTGGTTCCACCCCAAAGAGCCGAACATTGAGTTGGATGACAAAATCAATGGACAATTACTTGAACAAGATATCTTAGAATTGTATAAAGCCTACAGAAAATCCGTAAGTTTTGAAGAAGAAGATATTTTGCCTGAATACAGACCCAATAATAACGCCTCTGCCCTGAACAAATATCTTAAAAAGCCTGCAAGCTACATTTTAGACGAAAATCGGGATTGGATAGGCAGCAATAATTGGGTGGTGAGCGGAGCACTTACCGAAGACGGCAATACTTACATGGCCAACGATCCACACCGAACCATAGCCGTCCCTTCACTTCGATACATGGTACATTTAAATGCCCCCGGCTGGAACGTAATTGGCGGTGGCGAACCTGAAATACCTGGCGTGTCAATTGGGCATAATGAGTATGGCGCTTGGGGGCTGACCGTGTTCAGAACCGATGGCGAAGATTTGTATGTGTACGACCTCAACCCAGATAACCTGAACCAATACCAATACAAAGGCGAGTGGGTAGATATGAAAGTAATCGAAGAAAGTATACCCGTTAAAGATGCGGAAGATTACCCAGCTACTTTTCTCTATTCCCAACATGGGCCTGTTTGCTATGTGGACTCCGCCAACCTAAAGGCCTACGCGGTGCGCTGCGCATGGATGGAACCCGGCGGAGCACCTTACCTCGCCTCTTTGCGTATGGATCAAGCCAAAAATTTTGAAGAATTTAGAGAGGCATGCAACTACAGCCACATCCCCGGAGAAAATATGGTTTGGGCAGATAAAAATGGAAACATTGGATGGCAAGCAGTAGGCATCGCCCCTATCAGAAGAAATTTTAGCGGACTCGTTCCCGTACCCGGCGATGGTTCTTACGAGTGGGATGGCTACCTGCCCATTGTAGAAAAACCCAATGTGTACAATCCAGAACGTGGTTTTTTTGGCTCGGCCAATCAAAATGTAACACCTGATACCTACACCGAATGGGATGCCATCGGTTTTACTTGGTCGGATCCGTACAGAGGCG
>CAKZMZ010000085.1 GCA_937129345.1 uncultured Thalassovita sp.
CTAATAAAGAGGGAAGTAAAAGAAAAATTCTAAAAAGCATCGGAAGGATTGTATATGGTAAAAAATCTATTAAATATAGCTAGCTTTAACCAATAGATTAATGAAAACTCAGATTGATTTTCTATAGAGCGATTGCTTGGCCTTGCCACATGCCATCTTCATCCTGTACATGCTTTATGGCGGCATCAATACGATTCTATTTGATAGAAAAAGAACATATCAGGTTAAATATGTTTAAATACTGTGCACCTACTGAAACTAACATACCAATGGCTATATAGAATCATTCTCGGACTATTGTCTGTCCTTTTGATTTTACTCATTCTGATTGCACTCATATTGGAGGTGCCTGCCATACAAGAATTTACAGCTAAAAAGGCAGTAAATTATGTAAATCAATCGCTGGGCATTCCGCTTTCTTTAGAGAAAATAGAAATTAACCTGCCTGATGGAGTAGAGCTTGAAAACCTATACTTACCCGACCAAGAACAAGATACTTTGCTTTACTTATCAAAATTAGAAGCGGATGTGGCCTTGTTTGACTTGCTAGATAACAAGGTAAATGTGGAGGCACTTACACTTAGGCAAGTAGTAGCCAAAGTAAAGCGAGAGGCTGGCAAAACCGATTTCAACCATCAATTTATATTGGATAAATTTGGTAGCGATACCACAGCGGCTACCCAAGATACAGGGACAACGCCTTGGGAGATAAGTGCCGGGTCTATAAAACTTGATGATATAGACCTACTTTACAAAGACGACTCTACAGCATTTGAGCAAAGGCTTAGCTGGCAAAAGTTTTCAGCGCAATTGCCCTTGATCGATCTAGAGAGCAACACCATAGAAATTGGCGATGTACTGTTAAAAGGTGCCCGAAGCTATACTTTCATCAAATCGGATACTACCGAACGCCCGCAGCAGCAAAGCGATGGGCAAAGTACTATTTCCATTAAAACAGGTTGGAACATCTCGGCCAAATCCCTGCATTTACAAGACAACCAAGTAAGCTACCACGACCAGCTTTACCCAGACACAGCCAATATTTTTGACCCTAGCCATATAAATTTAAGTGGAGTTCAATTAAATATTGAAAATATTAGTTTGACCGACAGCGCCGCAAATGCCATTTTAAAAAACTTCTCAGCTAAAGAGCAAAGCGGCTTGGCCATTAACAAGCTACAGGCAGATTTAACATTGAGAGATTCTACAAATGCATCTATCAATAATTTTTTGCTTTCTACACCGCATACCAATATTAAACTCAATCTTGAGGCCGCTTACACCTCGCTTAATGAATTAATTGATTTAGGGCCAAAAACAAATTTTGATTTAGATTTGAGCGAAGTCTCGACGAGTGAAGAAAATGGCTACCAAGATTTGACCTATTTCGTGCCAGCATTTAATCTTACTGCGGTGCGTGAATTGTTGAATGGCTTGCAAGTTTCGGGCAGGTTAAAAGGTAAGCCTGCGCAGGCTATGGAACTAGAAAACTTAAGGCTGGCAGCAGCAGAACAAACCAAGTTGGTGACCAACGGGCAACTGCGTAATTTGGCCAATCCAGATAGCCTTGCCTACCGCCTTGCCTTAGATTCTCTGTTCACCACAGAAAAAGATTTAAGGGCTTTGTTTACCGAATTAATTCCCGAACAAATTGCTTTGCCGCCCAACTTTACGGCCAATGCCTTGGTTGAAGGAGACTTGTTAGAGGCCCAAGCTTTGGCCAGCATAAAAACCGATGTAGGAGAAATCGAAACCCAGGCTTTTTGGCAAAACAAGACCTTAGAAAAGGCTACTACGCTTAAAGGGAAGGTACAATTGGAGCGTGTGCAATTGGGAAGGATCCTGCAAAATCAACAATTAGGAAATACCACGGCGAACACTACCTTTAATCTATTGTTACCTGATTCGGCAGAAACGGAAATCGCAACAACCTTGGATTTGATTTCTTTTGAATGGAACAAAAGAAAGCTTCGAGATATCAATTTCGATTTGCAACTTATGGGCGAATCGCTCACTTTAAAAGGTAACTCATTAGATAGTGCTTTGGCCTTTGACTTACTGCTGTCTTCTGAACTCAAAGCCTTACAAAAGCACCAGTTAGATTTTCAGCTTTATGGAGCCAATTTGGTTAAATTGGGACTTTCTGATTCTATTACCCATGTAGATGCAGAAAGCCATATTACTGCGCAGCTTACAGAACTAGACGACCTTAACGCCACCGTAGATATTAAAGAGTTGGGTTTTGTTAGAAATGGACAGCCTACCCAAATAAAAAATATCGACCTGACCCTATTTCAGCAGGTAGATTCCCTCTTCTTTAAATCGAACAATGAATTATTGGATGTGCTGCTGTATAGCAATTTAAATTTAAGTGAGATTGGCCCTGAGCTGACCAATTATCTGTCTCAATATACCGATGCCCTAGAGGGCCGAACAGATACCACCGCCAACAGCTTTTTAAACTTAACGCTCACCACAAAACAATTGCCCGCTTGGCATGAGTTACTTGTGCCCGGCTTAGATCATACAGAACAACTTTCTTTGCTGTTTGACTACCGGCAGGCCGAAGAGCATTTAGAATTTAATTGCGCAACAGATAGCATTCAGATCAGCGGTGTGGCCTTTGATCAATTGGCGCTTAGTCTGCTCAATGAAGAGGATTTTTTGAAGTTCGATTTTGAAAGCAATTCCATCAAAAATGATTTTCTGACCCTCTACCAACCGAAAGTGAAAGCCAGGGTACGCCAAGACACCGCACAGGTGGCACTCGCTGTAAATGATAGCACAGGTAGTCCAAATTTTTACTTAAATACTTCGCTTAGCCAGCAAGATACCAGCTTTTATTTGCACATCGATTCTGATACATTGTTGCTAGATGGGCAGCCTTGGTCGGTAGCACCGAACAATTACATTTCGCTCAAAGAGAATGACCTCGTTGTGAAAGACTTTGCCCTAAACAGAGACGATGAGTCATTAGAAGTCTATACGGAAAGCGCTGAACAGGATTTGTTCAAAGTTTCTTTCACCCAATTTAAATTGAGCAATTTATTGAGTGTTATTGGGGTGGGAGAAGAAGATTTAAGTGGAGCGCTCAATGGAGAAGTTACACTCAAATCATTGTTTAGGAATCTGCAATTCAATACCAATTTAGAATTGCAAGACTTAGTAGCATACCAAGTACCCCTAGGCAACTTGCAAATATTTGCCGATAATAAAGAAGGTAATTACAATGTTGACGCCCAACTGCGCGGAAAAGGCAATGACTTACAACTCAAGGGAAAGTACATCACCGTAGAGGAAGCGCTAGACATGCAAGCTGACTTTTCTTCTTTAGACATCAGCCCCATAGAAGGTTTGAGCCAAGGCTACTTAAAAGAAGTTTCAGGAGAACTTACTGGAAAACTAAATGTACAAGGTGCCCTAAGTGATCCAGCAGTTACGGGGGAGCTCCAATTTGATGAAAGTAACTTCTTCATCCCTTACCTTAACACAGAATTTAGCATTAACGGGCAGCGCATTTCTTTTGAGCCTGAAAATATCCGTTTTAATGAATTTACCATGCTAGATCAAGACGACAATGCGGCCGTCATCAATGGTCAAATCATCAAAAACGATTTTTTGGATTATGCTTTTGATTTGGATATTGATGCTAAGAATTTTAAAGCTCTTGATACCAAAGCAGGCGATAATGAACTCTATTATGGAAAAGTGCTGGTAAATAGCAGCATGGCAGTATCAGGTGATGTTGCGGCGCCTAGCATAGATATGAGTTTAGAATTGTTGCAGGGTAGCGATGTAACCTATTTGGTGCAAGAAGACGAGCTGCTGATCGAAGAGCAAAAGGGCATTGTGGAGTTTGTGCAAGTTAACCAGCAAGATACCTTTAAGTTACAAACCGTTGCCGATTCTCTGGCAGAAAGTACCTTTACCGGCTTGGCCATGAACATGAGCATCAAAATAAACGAGGCCACTAAATTTACAGTAGTGATCGATGAGACGGCCGGCGATAAGCTAGAAATTGAAGGTACAGGCGATTTGGTGTATGAGTTGCAAAGAAATGGAAACATGACACTCACG
Source organism: uncultured Thalassovita sp. (assembly GCA_937129345.1). Classification (GTDB taxonomy): domain Bacteria; phylum Bacteroidota; class Bacteroidia; order Cytophagales; family Flammeovirgaceae; genus Chondrinema. Next base: position 4,078 of record CAKZMZ010000085.1, read on the forward strand.
GGCAGGTATGTTATCGATGATGGTTTTTACTTGCTCACTTTTTATGGTTTGGTAAAGAAAAGGTTCGAAATAGCCGAAGGCAGCAGTGTGCTGTGGAAGGGAAATCCTTACGATGCAGCGCTTTCCATACAAGCTATTTACCAAACCCGTACTTCGCCCCAAGCACTTATGAGCAATGCGGGCAGTGATGGCAGCCAATACCAAAAACCCGAGGTTTTTCAGGTGTTGATGAACATTAGAGGAGAATTGGAGAAACCGCAAATCAGCTTTGAACTGGACATACCCCAATCAGAAAGAACCAATACTAATATTTACAACACAGTAAGACTTTTGAACCAAAACGAAGCTGAGTTAAACAAGCAAGTTTTTGCGCTACTTGTACTCAATAGTTTTATTGCTACCAGTTCTAACGAACAAGACATTGGCGATAGTTTTATAAGCTCTACCGCAAGAACCAGTGTAAGCCAATTGCTTACCCAGCAGCTAAACAACCTCTCGGAGAAATTTATCAAAGGGGTACAGCTTGATCTCAACCTAGATTCTTACGGTAGCGGTGAACAGGCCGGCACAGATTTACAAGTGGGCATCAGCAAATCCCTTTTTGATGATCGGGTTACGGTAGAGGTAGGCGGCAGCTATCAATTAGAAGGAGAACAGCAAGTAGGCAACAATGCTTTAATAGGCAATGTGGCCATAGAGTACAAAATTACCGAAGATGGGCGCTACAGATTGCGCTTTTATCAGATGAACGATACCAGTATTTTAGACGGGCAAATTACCTCAACCGGTTTATCCATAATTTTTACGAGGGACTACAATAAGCTTAGAGAACTATTTAAAAAGCGAGATGATGAGGAGTAGGCAAAATAGTAACATAAGAACAGTTTTTTTTCATAGGCGTGGAATTTTATTCATGGTATATGGCTTGCTTTGTCTTGTGTTTCTGAGTCGTTGTACTGGCTTTAAAGCCTTAGAAGATGGCGAAAAGATGTTTACGGGCTATCAGATCAAGGTAGAAGAAGATACCGCTGTTAAAAAATCTCGGGTACTAGAAATTGTCAATGATGTAATTGAGCCTCAACCCAATGAAACATTATTGGGCAGGTTTAGGCCGGGTCCTGCCATTTACCACCTCGCAGGTACTCCCAAAAAAGAAAAGGGATTCAGAAACTGGCTAAAGAACAGCATTGGTAGCGCCCCTGTAACACTAAAAGATGTAGAGATCAAACGCACTACTCGATTAATAAAAAACCGACTGCAGAATGCTGGGTATTTTACAGCTAGTGTTTCTAGCAATACAAAGGAAAAGAAAAAATCAGCTGAAATAATTTATTCAATTGATGCAAATAGACCCTACAGGTTTAGAAAATACATTTTGCCTGATACAATCAGTAAATTGGCCAGCCAAATAAATTCAATGCCTGTCTCTACTTTTATTAAACAGGGCGATAGGTACAGTCTAGAAGCCCTCAAAGAAGAAAGGGGCCGCATTGGTAATTATCTCAAAAACCAAGGCTACTTTTATTTTGATAAGGATTTTCTACTGTTCCAAGCAGATACTACTGTGGGTGATCATCAAGTAGATGTGTACTTAAAACTCAAAGGCAATACGCCCCAAAAGGCACAAACTGCTTACAGTATTAATGAAGTAACAGTACTTTTTGATCAGGCCAGTCAAAAAAGCACTGCACTAGATACTTTAAAATATGAAGATAAGCGCTTCGTGGCCAAAGATCACGAATACAGGCCCTCGGCCTTGGCAAGGTATATTTTTTTAGAAAAGGGAGATACTTTTAGCTATAATAGCTATCTAGAAACCCTTAACAAGTTCATCGATTTAAATGTATTTCGCTTTGTAAATGTGCGCTTTAATCCTGTGGATTCTACCAGTGAGCGCTTAAATACGGAGATTTCTTTGGTGAGCCTTTCCAAAAAGAATTTGCGTGCTTCTTTAGGGCCGGTTTCTCGCTCAAACAATTTTGTAGGTTCTGAAATTCAAGGAAGCTTTCGTAATAGAAATGTTTTTCAAGGAGCAGAAGAACTTTCTGTAAACCTTAATGCGGGCTTTGAAACACAGTTTAGCAATGCCCAAGATCAAAAAGTAAATGCCATTTCTTTTGGGGCTGAGGTGGCACTCAATATTCCACATTTTATCACCCCTTTTAAAATTAAAAATTACTCTAGGCGATATATTCCCCGCACGGTGATCGAGTTGGGTTTCGATTATCAAAAAAGGACTTCGTTTTATGAATTGAATAGCCTTAACTTAACGTATGCTTACCGCTGGAGAGAAACTAGCACAAGGCGGCACGAACTGGCCTTAGCCTCTATAGAGTATTCTAGACTGGGCAACACCTCTGCCGATTTTGAAGCTTTGTTAGAAAACAACCAGCTTTTGAGACTCAGCTTTCAAAACCAATTTATTCTAAGCACACAGTACAACTTCTTTTACGATAATCAAATCAAAAACAACCGACATCGCATCTATTGGAACCCCGCGGTAGATGTATCTGGTAATTTAATGAGTGGATTACAGAGTATATTTGGTAATGGAAATGGTGAATCAGATACACGAGAAGTGCTCGGTCTGCCCTATGCCCAATATTTTAAAATCAGTTCTGACTTGCGCTATTTTCAACAAATCAGCTCTGGGCTGGTTTGGGCCTCTAGGTTTTTAGCAGGTGTTGGCATTCCCTACGGCAATTCTGATGCGCTTCCTTACAAAAAGCAGTTTTTTATTGGAGGTACGAACAGTATTAGGGCTTTTCCTGCCAGGTCGATAGGGCCGGGTACCTACACACCCGATGAGGCCGATGCCAATTTACTTTTCTTTGATCAAACAGGCGATATTAAGCTAGAACTCAATACAGAATTGCGCTTTGATATTTATGGCTTTTTAAAAGGAGCGGTTTTTATTGATGCTGGCAACGTTTGGACCGTCAATCCAGATCAGGATCGGCCGGGTTCGCAGTTCAATGCAGATACTTTTTATCAAGAACTGGCCATTGGTACGGGTTTGGGTGTTCGGGTAGATGCTTCATTTTTTGTACTCAGGGTAGATTGGGGCTTGCCTTTAAGAGACCCCGCGTTTATAGAGGAACCTTGGGTCATTAACAATTTTAGCAGCAGCAACTGGCGCCGAGATAACATTATTTTGAATATAGGTATCGGGTATCCTTTTTAATCTTGTAGTTTGTGGAGTTGGTACGTTGTAAAGTTGAAAGTCCTATTCTAAAAAAAATCATTACTTCGAGATTTTGCTGTCATTATCTAAGCTTTGCGGCTTTGCGAGAGATTTAAACCTAAAAAGCTGGATTAATACCCATTTCATCCCCTATCGGTTTTGGACAAGTAATTTAATTATTTAGATTAACAGTTTAATTACTAAACATCACCATAGACTGAACCTATATGTACCGCTATTACTGCTTTTTAATTGCTATCCTGTTGATGCATTGTACGACTCAAAAAACAGAAGAAAAGCAAACCGCCCAAAAACCACCCAATATCATTTTTATTATGGCAGATGACCACGCCCAAAAGGCCATTTCTGCCTACTCTACAGAATTGATCAATACGCCCAACTTAGACCGAATAGCTAAGGAAGGGATGTTGTTCAAAAACAGCTTTGTAACCAATAGTATTTGCGCACCGAGTA
>CAKZMZ010000086.1 GCA_937129345.1 uncultured Thalassovita sp.
TCTAATAAAAGAAGCCTCGAAAGAAGCGGCTGCTATAATCGGCAACATGATCAAGAGCATAAACAAATAAGGCTTGTGATCAAATTTCTTTTTCGTAAAACCATAGACATTTTGTTGCCCCTTATCATAGTACCAATAAACCATTAAAACAGGGAGCGTGTAAATGGCCACTCTTTTAAATTCTCCAATTACTTTATAAAGGTAATTTCTCTCCAGAGTAGAAATGGATAGGCCATCTACCAAATATCTATAAAAATGAAAGCCATCAACAAAGCCAATAAGCCCGACAAAAACCAAGGCCTTTACCCAAAACTCCTTTTTAACTAGCCTAGCGGTTTGCTTGTTAAAAAACGCCTGAGGTATAGCAATACCAAAGTAGGCAAAATAGTAAAATAGCATGTGTGCGGGAATGCCCCAATGTGTGCCAAAATATTTGTCTAATACATTCTGCTCAAACTGATATTGATAATTGAGTGTGGTGCAGATAATGAGAAAAACAGCGAAATAGCCATAAAGCACAGGCTGAAAATCCTCTTTGAGATGTGTGCTTAGATAATGAAGTATCTTTTTCAAAATGTACTAAGATATTTGGCAGTGTTTCAAAAAGTATGGTAATCCATTTTACTGTTTATCTGTGGATTTTTGTATTTGTAAAAACTAAATAAATGCACGAATACATAAATAAACCGATTTCCTTTTTTTGTAAAAAGGAAATGACACTAAGCGACTGTACTTTTAAGTACACGACCGGATATTTTATTTGATAGCCCAACGATTTTCTGCTAACTTACCAAAAAGATATTAAGTTATTGGCAGTTTGAACCAATTTATGATTTGATTTTCAACGTCATATCAACCCATTCAATCCCAGCTTTAGCTAAAGACAAATAGCTACTTTTATGAGACGATTTTTTTTACCTGAAAGCTTGGCACTAGTGGGTGCTTCAAGCAAAGACGAAAGTATTGGCAAACAGCTTTTCGAAAACCTACTTTCTTGTGATTACCAAGGAGATATCTTTCCGGTAAATATTAAGCGGAGCGAGGTGCTAGGTAAAAAAGCTTACAAAACCGTAGCAGATTTGCCCAAGACACCTGATTTAGCTGTAATTGCGGTTAAAGAAGAGCAAGTAACTCATGTGATTAGAGATTGTGGCAAAGCCAATATCAAAAGTGCGATTGTCATCTCTGAAGGTTTTGGAGAAAGGGGCAATATGGAGGGCCTCATGTTGCAACATGCTTTGATGGAAACTGCCAAAGAAAGTGGCGTGCGCATACTCGGGCCATCTTCTATGGGCATTATTAGCCCCCATATTGGGCTCAATGCTTCCATTAGTAACAGAACGCCCCAAAAAGGAAACGTGGCTTTTATTAGCCAAAGTGGCGCTATGTGCAATGCCATTTTAGATTGGGGAAAGCGAGAAAACGTGGGCTTTAGCTATTTTGCATCAATAGGAGTTATGGCCGATATAAACTGGGGCGATATCTTACTTTTCTTGGCAGATGACCCAAATACAAGAGCAATTCTATTGTACATGGAGTCTATTGGCAATGCCCGTTACTTTCTTTCAGCTGTGCGGGAAGTGGCCTATACCAAGCCCGTAATTGTAGTAAAACCAGGTAAAACAGAGCAAGGCGCACGAGTTACTTTGTACAATTCAGGTAGTTTTAGTGGAAATCATGAGGTATTTCAGGCGGCCTTTAGAAGGGGAGGTGTTTTACAAGTGGATAGTTTGGCCGATCTTTTTTATATGTCGTCGGTTTTGGGCAAGCAGCCCGTTCCAAAGGGCAATAAATTGGCGATCATTACCAATGCAGGTGCGCCTGCAGTTTTAGCGACCGATGCACTTATAGAAGGCGGTGGCACCTTGGCTGAACTTACTCCAAAAGTAAAAGAAAAATTGAGCCAATTGCCTTTTGCAGATAAATGGTGGATCGATAACCCGCTCAATATTCACTTAAGTGCCAAAGAAAGCGCTTTTAGCAGTGCACTTGAAATTGCTTTGAAAGATCCTGCTAACAATGGGGTTTTGCTGATTATTACGCCGCAGATGAACATTAACATGGAAACACTGGCAGAGCAGCTCATCCCTTATGCACGCATTAGGCAAAAGCCCCTCATTGTAAGCATTATGGGTGGGCAAGAAACTGGGCAGGGCCGATTGATATTTACCAAAGCGGGAATTCCTGTTTTTTCTTTTCCTGATGTGGCGGCAAGGGTTTTTAATTACATGTGGCAATACGGCTATAACATTAAGGGAATTTACGAGACACCCCGTTTGGCCAGAATCAATAAAAATGATGAAGCTAAAGAAAGAGCTGCTGAAATTTTAGCCAACAATGCAAGCGAAAATATATTGAATCTATCCATTATAGAGGCACTTTCTTTATTGGCAAGTTATGAGTTGCCCATATTGCCTACCAAAGTGGCTATGACTACAGAGCAAGCCGTTGAACTAGCCAAAGAAATGGGGTTTCCTGTAGTGATGAAGCTCAACATAACCCATACCGATAGTGATGCCCAACAACTAAACACGGTAAAACTAAACCTACAAAGCAAAAAAGCCATTAAAAGGTGTTTTAGCGATTTGCAGAAGCAAGCAGCTTCTTTTTTAGAACATTTCCCCGGGGTTTTAATACAGAGCATGGTACAAGATCGGAGAGGACTTGAAATGCATTTGAGCAGCCGCTACGATGATCAATTTGGCCCCGTTCTTCAATTAGAAAATACAGGTAGAGTTGTAGAGGCTTATCAGGATAGGGTTTTGGGGCTTCCTCCATTAAATAGCACATTAGCACAGCGCATGCTAGAGCAGACCAAGATTTACCAGCATCTCAGAAGAACGGGAAAGATAAAACAAGTCATCTTAGATGAATTGCAGCAAGTATTGGTAGCTTTTTCTCAATTGGTAGCAGAGCATCCCATTATAAAAAATATAGATATAGAGCCGCTCATTATTAATAGGCAGCAGGTTGCCATAGCCAATGTGCAAATACAATTACACAGTAAAGAAGTGGATTTAGAAGAACTTACTCCGTTGGCCATTAGGCCTTATCCTGCAGAATACGAGTTTGATTGGCAGCTTAAAAACGGCACGCCAGTACTGATCAGACCAGTTAAACCCGATGATGAACCTTTGTTCCTCAACTTCCACAAAACTTTGTCTGATGAGAGCGTTTACCTGCGGTATTTCCACTCTATGAGTTTTGATACTCGGGTAAACCACGACCGTTTAGCGCGTATTTGCTTTGTGGATTACGACCGAGAAATCGCCTTATTGGTAGTTCAGGAAATCGAAGGGGAGAGCATTGTTTTAGGCATAGGACGCATCGTGAGACTAAGAACGGGCAATAGGGCAGAGTTTAGTGTTACCATTAGCGATAAACACCAAGGGCAGGGCGTAGGCTCTGAGCTAATGAAGCGCCTGATTTTTATTAGTAAAAAAGAAGGCGTAGGTGAACTTATTGCCGATATCTTGCCCAACAACATGGGCATGCGCAAGGTCTGCGAAAAATTTGGCTTTACTTCAAAATACGACCAAGAGGAACAAGTAGTAAAGGTTTCCCTAAAATTATAGGAAGTTTTTTTATCTAATTTGATTTGTTGTTTTTAGATTTTGGTATTTATATATTATTCTGTAAAACAATTAACAATTAACAATTAACAATTAACAATTAACAATTAACAATTAACAATTAACTCTCACTTCTAAAGAATAGTTGATAAAAGTGCATGCCACTTTCCTCATCAAAACCACGGGTAATATAATCTCGGTTGCCATGGATGTACACATGAAAATTCTTATCGAGCTTTAGTATGCTTTTGAAGATTTTTTTATTGCCTTTTACGGCAGAAGGTGATATGGCAAACTCATCGTACAAAGGCATGTTTTTATCTCGCTGGTATTTTTCTCGGTAATCGTTAAAAGCCTCGATCACTTCGGGTTCTTGCATCACTTCGCTCTCGAAATGATTGCGCTCAAACTCCTTGTTTTCATCAAAATATCCTGCTGAGCGATTCATCATCACGATTTGTTCTGAGCGGTCCACACCGTGTTCATCATTAAATACATCCTTTACAAAATCTTTGGTAAGATGCATGTAATTTTGGGTGTGGTAAAAACTGTCTTCGCGCGCTTTTACATGCAGAAAGTTATCTTTCCAATAAGCGGCTTCCTCACCGCGGCTTACGGTATCTACCATGGCCACTTTATAGCCTTTTTCTGCTTCTATATTAAAAATCAAACAGCCCTTATCTAATTTATTGATGTTGATGCCCTCTCGTTGTTCAATGCCATAGCGAGTACCATCAGGAAAAACCTTTAAATAGGTCTCTCTGGTTTCTGACTTGAATAAGCCGATGGCATCTGTCATTTCTCCTTCGGTTTGGCAATTAGTAAGGTAAGCCACATAAAACTCACCTCCTTTTATGTTAGGATGGTCGGTTTTGTCATACAACAACTTAGCTAGCTTGCGAGATTGCTCGAACAGTGCATCAGGGTTATTGAAAATGGTATGTGCGGCGCTAAATACCTCATTAAGGCTAATCTCTGCTTCGTGCATTAAATGATAGTAACTATCGCCTTTAAAAGGTTTAAAAAAGTATTGTTGGAGGAGGTGCAAAACCGTATCGTCTTTTAAGACCACTGGGTCATCAGAAAGCATCAATAATTCGTCTTGTATCGGGTTGCCCACGTAGTGTATGGCGAGTTGTTCTAGGGTTACTTCTCCAGGGTTTAGCATAGTGCGTTGTTGTTTGCCACAAATCTAAAATGGAAATTAAGTATGTTGAAGAATATTCAAAAAAATTAGCCTAAGATTTTGATCTTAGGCTAATAGTCAATTTTAAAAATCTTGATATCTGTAGGAGCCTCTCGACTCTGTTTTTAGTTACCTAGCTGCAAACTAACTGAAGTCGGGCGACTCCTTACTGAAATGCAATCAAATGAAGCTCGTTACTGGCCTGAGACTAGAGACAGATTTTAGACCTGAAAATTTTCTCCAATAAAATCTAGTGTTCTACCAAATCAATCCACCACTTGAAATGCCGTTGCCTTCAACTCTTGCTCTGACTTTGAAAGTCCATATTTAGTGGCTACTTTTCTCCATTTGCTAACTGCAATTTTCACACATTCTATAATTTTTAAGGCTTCATGCTCATTTAGGCGAAAATATTCATACACAGACATGGCCAAGTCTAAATCAAGCGCATTTTCGTTTTCAGAAATATTCAATTTGAGTCCATAGCTATTTTCTATGGGATTTATGTCATAGGCAGGGGATAAATGCCATCCATCTTTTGATAGCAAAAAGCCATGGTTTCGGAGATGATCGTCGGTATTGGAAATACATATGCTGAAAACAATCCTCGTCCATAATTCATGAAGGTCTTTTTCTACATGCACACCATTATTTGTAATAAAGTCTACTAGCTCTAGGTAACTTACCCCTACATCTGCATCCGTACCATCGATATAACCTAGTTGTGTCATAGCAGAGGCAAAGTGTATTCTTTTGCCATCAGGGGTACGATCAAACCTTTTGGTAAGAAATGTATGGTGCTTACTCGAAAATTTTCTGACTTGACATTTAGCCATATTGATGCCCGCCTCAATGGCCAGTTCATGAGCGACCATTTCCCAAGCTCCAATATCTCCCTCATCTTTCTTACTTGGAAATTTTGCAATCCATAAATGGTTTTTGGTGTCCGTAACACTGGCTTTAGGTCTGGCTCCACCTAGTGAAGATCCTGGACTGATCAGCATACTTAACCAATGCAAATAATTTGGATCATCTATGGCATTTTCATCTTCTAGTTTTAAGCTTATTTGTTCAAGTTCCCTTATAGATGTCCAGGGAGGACTTGCCCAACGTGCATCATCATTTAAAAAAGCGGCATCAGATTCAAGCTTAAATCTAAGTCCTCCCATTCTGTGCCCATCGTGTACACCAAGTAGATAATCTGTTTCAAATAGCTTGTTTGGCTTTCTATTTTGCTTTCTTGCTTCAGCGGCTTCTCTTCTTTGCATAAGCACTCGACCCCAACGATCAGGTGATGAGTCTAAGAATACTCCAAAATTATATTTATCATTTTCATTAAGATATTGTGGGCCTGCATAGAGTTGTAGGTCTGGATCAAGGATTTGTGCAAATCCAGACGAAAGCCAAGAATGATTATATTCAAAAGAAAAGATTTCTTTGCCTCTCAGTAATTCGGCAGTTAGAACACCCATTAAAATTGGGCCATGCACTTCTTTCCAATCTGCATAAACATAAATCATTCTTTTAGCCATAACTATTATTTCTTTGGGGCACGCTTCTTTGTGATCAGCTCAGCATCTTGCAGTTTTTTACCCAGGGTATCGTCTTTAGCTAAGCTTAAAAAATCATTTTCTAGCCCTAGTACTTTAAGAACATTCAAATAATGCCCTATGCTTACCGAGGGTTTGCCTTGTTCTATGGAGATGAGTGTATTTCTCCCAATACCTGCGCGTTCGGCTACCATTTCTCCGCTTAGTCTGCGCCTTAGTCGGGCAAGTTTGATCTGTTCGCCAACCGTTTCGAGTATTTTTTTTGTCTTGGGGAGTAATATAGCAGACTTTCTATTCATAATGTTTAATATATTAAGCAAATATATCTATTAAGTTTAATATAATAAACACTATAGTATGTTTACAGTTTGGTAAATTGATTGTTCTTTTAGTTTTGCTATTGGGTAATTGTAAAAGTAGGCGGGCCTAAATAGATTGAGGCCCGCCTGCAAGTATTTCAATCCTCCACCAACAATCCTGCCCGCTTCAATAATGCCTTTGGCGAAGGTTCTTTGCCTCTGAATCGTTTGTACAATTCCATGGGGTGTTCGCTACCGCCTGCGGAGAGTATGTGTTTTTCAAAAAGTTGCGCCACTTCCTTATCAAAAATACCCTTTTCTTGAAAAAACTCGAATGCATCGGCATCCAATACTTCTGCCCATTTGTAACTGTAATAGCCAGAAGAATACCCGCCTTGGAAGATGTGGGCAAAAGCCGTACTGGTCATCATGCCGGGTACTTCATCAAATAATTCGGTGTCTTTAATGGTGCTTTTCTCAAAATCATACACATCTGTAATTTTAGATGGGTCGCTGCCGTGCCAGCCCATATCCAACAGGCCAAAGCTTAATTGCCTTAAGGTTTGGTAGCCTTCGTTAAAGTTGGCGCTTTCCTTAATGCGCTCAATCAGTTCTTCGGGTATTTTCTCACCGGTTTCGTAATGTTTGGCAAAAAGGTCTAGGCACTCTTTCTCATAAGCCCAGTTTTCCATAATTTGAGAGGGCAGTTCCACAAAATCCCAATATACATGTGTGCCAGAAAGGCTGCTGTAAACACCTTCTGCAAGTAAACCGTGTAGCGCATGACCAAACTCATGGAACAGCGTAGTAACTTCATTAAAAGTAAGTAAAGAGGGTTTTGAGGAGGTTGGTTTGGTAAAGTTACATACGATAGAGACATGCGGTCTTTTATTAACGCTACCTTCTTTCCATTGCCCACGGTAACTGGTCATCCAAGCGCCTGCCCTTTTACCCGCCCTCGGGAAAAAGTCTGCATAAAACACAGCTTTGTGCTTGCCATGTGCATCCAAGACTTCATAAGCCTTAACATCTTTGTGATAAACAGGTATCTCTTTATTTTCTTTAAAACTGATACCAAAGAGCATACTGGCTACTTTAAACACGCCATCGATTACATTTTCTAGTTGAAAGTAGGGTTTGAGCAGTTCGTCATCAATAGCATATTTTTCCTTTTTCAGTTTTTCGGAGTAGTAGGCAAAATCCCAGCGTTGCAGCTTATTGAGACCGTCTAGTTTATTAGCGTACTCGGTTACTTCAGCAACATCTTTTTTGGCCACAGGCTTGGCATATTCCAACATCTCTTTTAAAAAATCTTTTACCTTTTCGGGCGATTCAGCCATGCGTTCTTCCAATACAAAGTGTGCGTGGGTTTGGTAGCCCAATAAATTGGCGCGCTCATGTCTAAGGTTTACGATTTTCTTTACTATCTCTCGGTTGTCGTTTTCATCGCCCTTGTAACCACGCGAGGCAAACACCTTATACAATTCTTCTCTTCGGGCACGGTTGGCGCAGTAAGTCATAAAAGGGATGTAGCTGGGATAATCCATGGTGACTACCCATTTGCCCTTGTGGCCTTTTTCTTCTGCCAACGAAGCGGCAGCCTCTTTTAAACTTTCGGGCATGCCTTCTAATTCTGCCTCATCATCTAGCAGCATCATATAGCTGTTGGTCTCTTTAAGTAGATGCTCACCAAACTCTAGTGACAATTGCGAAAGCGCCTTGTCAATTTCGCGCAGCCTTTTTTTACCTGCTTCATCTAGGCCAGCGCCATTGCGTACAAAAGATTTATAGGTTTTATCTAGCAGAGTAGAGGCTTCCGGAGTTAAATCATATTGGTTTTTTTGTTGGTAAACCGTTTCTATTCGCTTGTAAAGCGCCTCATCCAATAAAATATCATTATGGAACTCCGTGAGCATGGGCGATATCTCACGCGCTAGCTTTTGTATTTCGTCGTTGGTTTCGGCGCTGTTTAGGTTAAAAAAAATACCCGCTATAATTCCACTTAGCCTACCGCTTTTCTCCAAAGCCTCTATGGTATTGGCAAAATCTGGCTGGGCAGGATTAGAAGTAATGGCCTCGACTTCTTTTTTGGCCATTTCTATAGATGCCTCTATGGCAGGCAAATAATACTCGGTTTTTATCTTATCAAAGGGCGCGGTCTCAAATGGGGTATTAAAAGGCGCTAATAAAGGATTGCTCATTGATTTTGTCTTTAAAAAAATTCTAAAAAGTTAAGATAATGTGTTTTTATATCAACAGAATGCGGCAACAGAAAGTTGGAGCATAAATGGGTAAAAAGCAAACTTTGTATTTGATGCTTTTTTGAGTGGCAATTCTGATAAAAAATCTGTACAAATTTCTTTTATCACTTCAAAGTTTACCTGTTTACTTTCTCATTTTTTTGTAATTCAATCTATTTGTGGTATATTCTAAGTTTATGTTTTAATGCATTTAGAGATGGATGGTTCGGAGAAGATGTTGTACGGATTGCAATAAAAAAACAGAAAGGTTATTACCTATTGATTTTAGGCCCTAAGCAAAATTGATTTATGTTTTTTGATTTATTTTTCTTCGTATTGGCTTTTTTTATGAGCATACCTTTGGTTGGTGCTTGGTATGCTTCGTCGCGAGGAAAAGACTTTTGGACTTGGTACTTTATCGGTCTGTTCCTTCCAATCATTTCTTTTGTAATTTTGCTTTGCCTGCCCGACAAGAAAAATCCTGTAGAAAATGAATTGGAGCAAATAAGGATACAAAATAAAATGTTAGGGCTCAAAAATGAAGTGCCTAACAACAATGGTAAGTTTTTAAAATGGCTCAAAAGACCAATCAATACCATTAGTTTCGAAATAATCGAAGACGATGAAGACAAGCGAATACATGCACTCATAGACCACAAACCACTTATGGACTTGCTTTCTGAGCAAGACATAAAAAAACAGCGTTTTCGAATTAAGAAAAAACCTTTAATAGCTTATACAGGCCTTGCCCCTGAGTTGATTCTACCGCCCTCAAAGCATTTATTGGGCAAGCCCATTAGCAATCTTCCCAAACGCACTTTGGTAATGCGAGAAGTAAATAGCGACAAGTTGATTTTGGTAAAGGTAGAGATGCTGAGGAGACATGTTATTTGGCATGAGTTTGTAAAAGTAGAAGGAACGATCAAGGTATCTGCCTACCCAAAAACAGGACCTTTTGTGTTTGATAGATGGCAATACGAACTGGCGCTCAATGATGTTTCCTACAGGTATAAAAAAATTGTTTGAATAAGGAAATCCCTATTGCCAAAAATTTTTGTATTAGGTTAAATATAACTATTATTAGAGGAATTTGATTTCTGATAATACATTCTTTGGTTGATACAAAATGGGAGAAAAGTCTAAGAAAAAAGAAGATAGCAAGAGAAAAACTGAGATAAAAAAATCGCAAATATCCAAATCTTTATTGGTAGAGGTTGCTTGGGAGGTATGCAACCAAGTCGGTGGAATTTACACGGTAATTCGCTCTAAAGCGCCGGCTACCACCAACCTATGGGGCGATAAATACTGCCTGATTGGGCCTTATGTACACCAAAGCGTTTCCATAGAATTTGAGCCTGCCGAAAATCCTAGTGATCCTTTTTATATAGCCGCGCAACGCATGAAAGAAAAGGGTTACGAAGTATACTATGGCCGTTGGTTGGTCTCTGGTAGACCAAAAGTTATTTTGGTCAATCCTTACAGTATTGCCGATAGGCTAGGGCAAATCAAATATGACTTATGGAACCACCACGGTATCCCAAGTCCTGAAGGGGATTTATTGCTGAACGATACCATTGCTTTTGGTTTTTTAGTAAAAACCTATCTGGCAGAGTTGGCCAATGAGGAAGTGACCAACAAGGAAATTATTGCGCATTTTCATGAATGGATGGCAGGAACGCCCATTCCAGATATTAGGAGAGAAAACATCAATGTCTCTACCATTTTTACTACGCATGCTACTATGCTAGGTAGGTATTTGGCTATGAATGATCCTCTTTTTTATGACTACTTATCCTTTTACGATTGGGAAAAAGAAGCCAGGCATTTTAACATAGAACCTCAAGTAAGAATAGAGCGAGCGGCGGCCCATGGATCCCACGTATTTTCCACGGTGAGTGATGTAACCGCCAATGAGTGTCTGCACCTCTTGGGGCGGCAGCCCGATGTAATCCTTCCCAACGGACTGAATATACAGCGTTTTTCTGTACTGCATGAAGTACAAAACCTGCATCAAACCTATAAAGAACAAATACACGAATTTGTGATGGGGCATTTTTTCCAAAGCTACTCCTTCGATTTGGATAATACTCTTTACTTCTTTACTTCAGGCAGGTATGAGTACAAGAATAAAGGCTTTGATATGACCTTAGAAGCACTTGCTAGGTTAAACTGGAAATTAAAAGAAGCCGGGGTAGATATTACCATTGTGATGTTCTTCATTACCAAAAGGCCTGTGGTTTCTATAAATCCGGAGACCTTAGAGTCTAGGGCCATGATGAAAAAGATTAGGGAAACTTGTGAGGCGATTGAAAGGCAAATAGGAGATAAATTATTTTATGCTGCTGCGGTTAATGCAGATCATAAACTCCCTTCACTCAACGAGTTTGTAGATGATTATTGGAGATTGAGGTTAAGAAGGACCCTACAAGCATGGAAAAGCGACCGCTTGCCACTCGTAGTAACGCACAATTTGCAAGACGACGGTAACGACGAACTGCTCAACTTTATACGCAGTTCCGATATGGTCAATAAAAAGGATGATAAGGTAAAAATTGTTTACCATCCTGATTTTATACAAAACACCAACCCTCTATTCGGTATTGATTACGACGAATTTGTGCGTGGCTGCCACCTCGGTATTTTCCCTAGTTATTACGAACCTTGGGGTTACACACCGTTAGAGTGCATTGCAAGGGGCGTTCCTACCATTACAAGCGATTTATCTGGTTTTGGAGACTATGTGCTCAAGTACAAAGAAGACCATGAAAAGGATGGCGTTTATGTAGTGAACAGGCGCTACCGCAATTATGATGATGCTGCCAACCAATTGGCCGATCAAATGTATAAATTTGTTACGGGCACCCGAGGAGATAGAATTTTGCAACGCAACCGAGTAACGCGATCTGCAGAACAGTTTGACTGGGATTATCTCACTATGTATTACGAGCGTGCTTATTCACTCGCCTTAGATAGGATGGCCAACGCAAGGCAAAAGGTGTGAGCTTAAGTGCTTATCAAATTCTTAACATTCTCGTAGGCCACATATTTTTGTTGTAAAGCATGCTGTGCGCCTTTGTCTGAGTGTTCCATTAGTAGCATGGTAATACCGTAATCTTCTTTTAGCTGTTGAGCAATTTCTTCCACTACTTCTTTACGCGAGTCAGAGCCGATATCTCTTATGTAGATAGACAAAATGCGATCGGCATACTGATGTGCAATATCTTTATAGATTTCGGCATCTTTTTGCCCACTATCGCCTAGTAGAATGAATTTTAGGTTGGGATAGGTCTCGAAAATACTTTCGATTTTTTCCCTTTTATGCCCATGCTTAAGTAGGCCACCTTTCCAGAATTTAAATTTAAGGGAATCTCTTTTTCTAAAGTCATTTAAAAAAAATACACCTTTGGGTATGCCATGGTGATCGCAAAAGTCTATAAGTAGGTCGTATAGGTTCCAATCGCTGCTAGATACATAGAAAAAGGGATTTTTACCGCCATTTTCAAAGCCCTTTACGAGTGCATTATAAAAGATAGAAGCTCCGGAAAAAGCTTTTCTGGTAAAGGCATTTTTCCATAGCAACTGTTTTATTTTAAGAAAAAAGCTGGTAGAGTACGAAATAAGAAAGGTGTCGTCTATGTCTGAAATGACCCCGAACTCACTTTCTTTTGAAGGGACTAGCACTTCAATTTCATGGAGGGTGTCGGTATCTACCGTGCGATGTATGTCGGTAAGGAAGCGTAGATGTCCTTTAAGCCAATTTTCTGAGGGATTGTCCATTTCTAATTTGTCAAAACATACCTCAAAAAAGCCCCTGTAATCAGTTATGGTTTTTAAAGACTTTCCGTTAAAGCATACTTCTATCTCAACACCGGGGATGCCCGGGGTCATGTACCTTTCGATCATGGCCAAAATATTCCAGAATCTTCTTACCTCTTCGCCTGTGTGTTTTAGTCCATAGCTTTTTACCAATCTCCCGCTAATAAATACGGTATTCCCGTTACCATAGCCTCGGTAGTTGATGATACTAGGCTTGCCAAAACGAATGGTGATATATCTTTTTATCTTATTAAACTGTAGCATTTATAATATTAGCGCTTTATTAGACTTTATTCAATTTGCTTTGCCTCATTACTACAATATTGTGGGCAGCAAAATCAATACTAAGTAATTAGAAGACCTCTTCTCTAAGGTATCGGCTTATGAACTGAGTTAAATGTCCTGTAATGAAAATAATTTATTGAGTATCCTCTATCTATCAACAATGGTTACACCCACAATTGTTATCAGTTACTCTTTTTTAATAATTAGGTACATAAAATTAACTTTGGCTCACTCTAGTGAGTGCCCTCCTAGAATTAGATTATTCATATTTATTTTTCTGCCTATGTGCTTAGTTTAGCGATTCGGTTTTTGCAGTAAAATATGCCATGAAGCATCCTAAGATTTAATTTAATACTTTATTTTGGTAAGTTCTCTGATGGTAACTACTTAGTTACGTAAAACAACCTCGAAGAGGTGCTATTATAATAGCATGCATCATAAGTGTATTAATAAAACCCCGAAGGGGTGATATAGTCTGAAAGATTTGGTCTGGACAATCCAATTCGGAAGGTACAATCTTTACGGTATTTAATCGAGGGGAACTCTTTAAAAGTGGGCATGAAAGGTATTTTATAATTTCATCCCTCCGAGATTTAATCTTATTTTTAATGATTTTTTCTATGATAGTATCATCTCTTCCTTTTACCTGAGTAGTTAACTCTGATGTATTGGTATGTTGGATTATGATATTGTTAATTTGTTAGGATTGCCTGCCTCATTGCTGGATGTCTTGGCTGTTATAGCAGTATGCTTTTTCTAAACCAATATTCTTTTTTTGCTTTAGAAATTGTAAAAAAACTATCCGTACAATTGTAGAATTTTGCAAAATACATGGCAGGTCATTCCTCATTAATAACCAAACGCAATTATGCTTTTACACAAAATGGGTTGGGTGTTTCAAAAAGTCTTGTATCCTACTTTAACTTGGAGAAAAGAAAGTGCTGGACAAAAGCACATTTACCTTACTTTTGACGATGGTCCAATCCCTGAAATGACGCCCGATATTTTAAAAGTACTCAAAAAGTTTGAGGCAAAGGCCACGTTTTTCTGCGTGGGTGACAACATTAGGAAATATCCTGAAATTTTTCAAAAAACCCAGGAAGAGGGCCATTCTGTGGGCAACCACACTTACCACCACCTCAACGGCTGGCGAACGCCTAAGTCTTCTTACATTGAGAATATCGCTCTCTGTACCGAGGTTATGCAGCAGCACACTATTAAGCCTTTTTCTTCTAAAATAATTTTTAGGCCGCCTTAC
>CAKZMZ010000087.1 GCA_937129345.1 uncultured Thalassovita sp.
TTGATCTAGAGCTTTTCTGAACTCACTGCCCGAAACTTGCCCTAACCAAGCCTCAAAGACAACAGGCACTGTTTCATCATAAAAAATCTTTACAAAGGGAGTTTGATGTACTATTTCCATTTTCACATTTATTTTTCACTCAATATAAGGCTAATCTGAATCATTAGCAAAACAGTGTAAACGGAAATACAGGTAAAATGCTAATAACTTTCTTTAAAGTTTTGTGCCTGCTCCTTTAATTGCCCTTGCTCTATAAAGTTCTTGAGCTTTAAAAGGTCAGAGTCGCTCATGATCATTTCTAGGTTTTCTATTCTCGATCTAAGCTCTTGATTTTCTTCTTTAAGATGGTTGATCATAGAAGGGTTTTCTAAGTTGAGGGCCTTGGCTTTTAACTGCATGCTCTTTGTCCTTAGATAAGTAATACTAAAAATAATGGACAAAGGCACTCCAAATACCATGATGATTGCTATAATGTCTACCATACCAAATTGATGTCTTATTAATTCAGTATTTTAGACAAATGGGTTTGGGTAGTGGTTACAGAATTTGGTAAGTTTTTTAAAAGGCTTCGGCCAAATTGATGTAGAAGTTGCTTACACCGTTGCCAATGCCATAATCAAACCGGATATTAAGTCGCTCTTTTCTATTTAGTGTAAATCGCAATCCCCCACCATAAGAATATTTAAATTCATCTATTTGAAAATCCGTGAATTTATCCCCCACTTCTCCTAGCCCTCCAAAAGCTACCAAGCCAAAGCGCTCGCATACTGTGTATCGGTACTCGGCCTGTATGGCCAACAATTTTTTCTCACGATAACGCCCTCTGTAGTAACCTCTCAGCATTTTATCGCCTCCTAATAAAGACAATTGCTGAAAAGGCACATCACCTTCCCTAATCTCCCCTTTAAATTGTGCAGCGATTACGTGCTTGGGATGCAGCCTATGGTATTTTCTCAAATCCAACTCATACTGCTGAAAGCGATAATTGCTTCCCAAAAAGTTTTCGAAAAAACGAGTGGAAAACTCTAAGTAGCAGCCCTGCGAGGCGTTCAATACATTTTCTCGCTTGTCATAACTTATTTGGAAACCCACTCCGGAGAGCCTTACCCCATTGCTACCGGGTATATTTTCTGTGTTGAGTATAAAATCGGCACCTGTTTCCATGTTGAACATATTGTAAAAATTGTATATACCTCCCACAAAAAGCCCTGGCCGCACTTTACGCATAAGTCTACCTGTAAAGTTGAGTATGTTATTTCCAAAAACTTCTTCATCTTGTAACTGAGTGTCATTACCGATGCCGTAGAAATTATCGGGAAACTTTAAAAAGGCCAAGTTGCCCCTGAGTTGGTATTTTTCTTCTTTGAGAAATACATTAAAATCGGTGCTAAAAATAAATTGATTACGCGTAGTGTAAATGGCCGCAGTTCTGATATTGCTCGTTCTGGTAATGGTATCGGTTGGATCCAGCCTGAACATATTGATGGCAATGGCACCAAAAGCTAATTTAGTTTCTGGCGTATAGAATGCCACAGGCAATGCTACAAAAGAGGAAGCATTGGCTTTCTTCTTTTTCTGCCCAGTGGTATCGGTCATAACTTCGGTTGGGTTTCCGAAAGCAAGGCTTGATTGTAAGGCACAAAAAACTGCGAAAGCAAAAAAAGTAATGCGGTAGCATCTACTGCATCTCAAGCTGATTATATTTTGTAGTTTAAAAATAATGTGGTACTTCTTTAAATATATATTATAATTTTGAGCTTCACTAGTTTTAAAGCACAGTTCCTGATGAAACGCACAACCTATCATATATTTTATATCCTTATTATACCGGTTTTTTTGCTCGGAATACTCTCTTTAAATTCTTGTAAAGAAGAAGTTAACGGGCAGGATAATGAAAATGGCATTACAGATGAACGTATTTTCGAGCTTGCCACTATCGCAGGCACGGTGGCCAATAATGACATCACCGAAGCTTCGGGAATAGTCAGCAGCAAAGCCGCCCCTGGATTAATATGGGTGCACAATGATGGTGGAGCAGGTGCAGAAAACAGATTGTTTTTGATGGATGCCTCGGGCAAGGACCAAGGCACGATATGGCTCAAAGACGTAGAAAATATAGATTGGGAAGACCTCACCATTGGCCCGGGCCCAGATGATGGGAAAAACTATCTTTATGTGGGTCAGATAGGCGACAATAGAGCCCAGTTTGATTTGCGCAATATTTACAGAATAGAAGAGCCTACTTTAGACAATGGCAGTCTTAGTACAGATACTATTTCAGGCATTGCCACCATAACTTACCGTTATCCCGATGGGCCAAGAGATGCAGAAACCTTAATGGTCGATCCACTTACTAAAGATGTGTACGTTATATCGAAAAGAGAACCTAAGGTTAGTATTTATGTGGCACGCTACCCCCAGTCGCTAAGCGATACAATTACTCTTGAAAAAGTGGGTAGCTTAGAATTTACGCAAGCAACAGGCGGCGACATTTCTGCTGATGGAAGCGAAATATTGATCAAGAACTACACCAATGTGTACTATTGGAAGCGCGAAGAAGGCCAATCAGTAGAAGACGCCCTTTCAGAGACTCCTAGAGAAATTACCTATCAAATAGAACCACAAGGCGAAGCTATCGCCTTTGCCGCAGACGGCTCAGGCTTTTTTACACTTAGTGAGGAAGCCCAAGGTATAGAGGCCGTATTGTATTTCTATCCTAGAATCGAGTAAACTCAATGGGATGGATAAATAAAAGGGCTCCACTTTGGAGGCACAAAACGATGCCATTCACCTTCTTTTTGTGCCAAACGGTCTGCTAAACAAGCCATTACACTTGGGTTAAGACCCATACCAAAATGACTTGCATAAACTTCTACGTTTTCAGTTTGTTCGTTGTGTTCATCCTCAATGCAATGCCGCCAAGAAACCACACCATCTAATTTAGAATAAATGGAAGTAAATGGCACAGGAGGGCTTTGCTTTAGCTTTTCTAGCAAATGAGGATCAATTTCGTCGGCATCTTTCCCTTTTACCAGTTGGTAAAACCACTTAGCGTGGCTTGGCTCCATCAATCCCTTGTAAGGCGAAGCCAAAGTAATTACCATTCTAATATGTTCCGGAATATCATGCGCTATGGCCCTGGCGTACACGCCTCCTAAACTCCAACCTACGATACTCACTTTTTGGCCATACCTTTCGTGCAGCTCTAGCACTCTGTTCTTTACCTTTTCTACATCATGAGTATTGCCCATGTTGGTACCTAAGCGCCATCTGTGTGGCGATAGGTTTCTATCCTTTAAAAAATAACGCAAAGGGCCTGTAGAAAAATCGGAGGCCATAAGCCCCGGCAGAACCAATACAGGATGCCCATCGCCTTTGGGCGTAGTTTTGAGTAATGGATAAGCCAACACAAAACCCGTAAGGCCAAAAACTGCCCTACTTTCTAACATGAGCAAGCCTAAAGACGGAGCCTTAACTGTTGGCTTTTTGATTATTTCGGTCATATTTTATGTGCTTTTTTCTCTACTTTAAATTCTGCGCGAAATATATTATCCTGCCCACTTATATAACTATAACAAAAAATTTTGGACATGTGCCTTACAAAGCACTGCTTTATTATTTATTTACACCTACACCTAAAATCAAAATGTGGTAAGTGCGTTAATATAGCATCGGTAAAAAACACTTTTTTAAACAAAAGGGAAATTAGAATTCCGTTGTCATTTCAACTACTTTGAACTTGCCTTATGAAACTTACGCTCGCAGAAGAACTTTTATTGATTGCGCTTGATGATAAAAGAGGGAAATTGATTACTTCTTCAGACTATTCTATCGATTATTGCATAGCAGGAGCACTCTTATTTGACCTAACTTTCGACAATAAAATAATAGTTCAGAACAATAAGCTTGAGGTAATCAATGACATCCCCCACGAAGACCCTATCCTCAAAAAGGCCTTGTCTATTATCTCTAAAAGCGAGCGGACAGAAAATATGCAGTTTTGGCTTAATGAGCTATGCGAGAAAATACCAGGCATAAGAGTTGAGATTCTGGAGAATTTAGTTGTAAAAGATGTTCTTTACAAAGTAGAGAAAAAGCTCCTTAAAATATTTTCTACACCTAGGTATTTACCAAAACAAGGAGAGTCTGAACACTTGGTAAGAACCCGCATTAGGGAAATCATCTTAAACCACAAATCTCATGATATCAAAAGTATTATGCTGATAGGCCTGATCAATACGGCCGATCTTGTTGAAGAGATTTTTCCAGCACTTAATGATTTAAAAGCAGCCAGAAGCTGGATAAATAGCATCTCCAAATCCCAAAAAATCCATTCTTCCATTTCAGAAACCTTGCAAGAAATACAATCGGCCGTAGATGCTTCTATTGCTGTGCCCATTATTGCCAGAACTTGATAGACTACAGAAAAAGCTCAACGTGATAATTGGTGAAATACACCTTTCTATAAAAAACCTTTTGTACACGCATCACGGCAAAGCCCTTGCTTTTAAAAAAGTGCAAAGCTGTAATACTCACATCGGCTGTAAGCCTTTTCAGTTGCCACTCTCCTGCTTTTTCAAAGATTTCTGCCAATAACTTTTTCGCAATCCCTTTTTGCTGGTGCGCCTTGTGCACAAACATATAATCTATGTATCCCTCAGGTGTGAGTGAGGCAAAACCGCAAATCGAGCTTACTTCTGTAGCTACTAAAAAATATTGATCGGCCACTTTTCTTTCCCATTTTGCCCAATCGTTGTAACCTGAAGCCCATGCTTTTACCTGAGCTTCAGAATAATGCTTAGAATTGATAGAAATTATGGTATCTCTAAACAACTGCCCTATTGGCTTTATGTCTTTTCCTGTGGCCTTTCTTATTTCTATCATAAAAAAAGGCGGCCAAAAGCCGCCATAATAAAAAGGTAAACTATTAGATTATAGGTGTATCACTTCATCGTAAGCGTCTGCAGCCGCTTCCATAATCGCCTCAGACATGGTCGGGTGAGGATGCACTGATTTAATGATTTCGTGGCCCGTAGTTTCAAGGTTTCTTGCTACTACCACTTCGGCAATCATTTCAGTTACGTTGGTACCAATCATGTGTGCGCCAAGCCATTCTCCGTAC
>CAKZMZ010000088.1 GCA_937129345.1 uncultured Thalassovita sp.
GTTGCTGGCAGGCCTTTGGCAGCCAATTGTTGGTAAAAGCGGTTTCTGGCAGTTGGGTTGGGGGCTTCGTCTGGGTTTACAAACTTGTATTCTACACGACTGCCTCCATAGACCCTAAATTCGTCTAACGTTTCTGCAATGGCATTTCGCAATCTTCTAAAACCTGCATTTAAATCGCCTTCTAGGTATACTTCAATGTAAATTACATCATCTAGGTTTTCTAAGAGCTCTTTGGTCGCATCAGAAATGGTATAGCGCTTTTCTTCTGTTAAGTCTAGTCTCCAAGGTACATACCGCAGGTTTATATTGACCAACAAAATGAAAAGCAATACAGCCGAAAATGTCAGTATGTCTTCCCATTTCTTATGTTTCATGTTAAAATTTTAGGTTATAGTTTAAAAAATTAGTATTCGATGAAATTTACCATTTCCTGCTCTCTAGCGATAGTTTGGTCAGAAAAACCATGATTGTGATCAAGCTTATAAAATAGATGATGTTTCTGATGTCTAACAAGCCTCTGCTCACAGAAGCATAATGAAAATCTATACCTAGTTGGCTGATGTAATAGGCATAACTTGCCCAAACATTGATAGAGGCAATGGCAGAAAAACCATCGTAAAGGCAAAAGCAAAAGAAAACGGCAATAATAAACGCCACTATCTGATTGTCTGTTAAAGATGAGGCAAAAATGCCGATTGAGGTAAAAACAGCACCGAGTAAAATTAAACCTATGTATGATCCTGCCACTGCAGCCGTATCTATGTTACCTTGAGGTGCGCCCAGGTTATAAACTGTATAATAATATGTGAGCGTAGGCAAAAGCGCAATGATTACCAGTACCACACTTGCCAAATATTTGCCCAGCACAATTTGTAAATCGCTAATAGGTCTTGTCAGTAAAAGTTCTATGGTGCCAGCTTTGTATTCTTCTGCAAAGGTGCGCATGGTAATGGCCGGTATCAAAAACATAAATACATAGGGAGCTGTATTAAAAAGGGGGTCTATTCCTGCAAAACCATATTCTAGTATGCTCGTTTGTGGAAAAACCCATGAAATTAACCCGATACCTGCCAAAAAAACTACAATTACGATGTAGGCAACCAGAGAATTAAAAAATGAAGCTATTTCTTTTAGCAGTAAATGGCGCATAAATATTTTGAAGTTGAAAAAATGAAAGCTTTTACTACTGATGTAAAAAACTTAGCGGCTCTTGCCAATATATAACAAAATTAATTATCAGTAAGTGTGCCTAAATCCAAATGTTTTAGCAGGGATTGAACTTAAAATCTTCCGCCTCTATGCAAAAAGCAAAATCCCTACAATAGCCAGTAAAAAATAAGGCACTAAGGTAGCGGCTCCAGCATAATCTTTCGCAATTCTTTGGCCGAAAAAAAGCATGATAATGCTTAGGGCTGACAGTTGCGCACCTACTAAAGCAATGCTAGCACTTTGGGTAAACAAAAGTGCAATGGCACCTGCTGCCGAAATAAACCCTGATGCTAGCTCAAATACCGTTACGGTTCCCAAAAGCATAGGCACCATATTCTTTAAAGGACTGTTTTCGAAATGCCCTGTGAGCCATGAAAGGTTCCCTTTCCAATCGACTACTTTATCTATGCCCGACTGTAAAAATAGGATTGCTAAAATAATGGCAATAAGCAATTTAGCGGAAAATTCGGCTTCTAGTAATATTGATAGTTCCATAAATAACTGCGTGAGTGATAATTGCAAATATAGAAACTACCAGCTTTTGCAAAAGACGTTTGCTTAAAGCTGTACAAGAAATCTTTGAGATAAAAAAAAGAGATGAACAAATGTTCACCTCTTTTCGACAAATGAGTAAAAAGCAGGATGTGATATTTACAAATTCAAATTTAGAAGTATATGTCTATTCTTTAGAGATTGATTTCGCTTTCTTTTTTAAGTCTTGCAAGTTGCCCTTTAACTTAGCCAATTTCCCTTCGAGTTCTTCCAAGCTTTGTAAAGTGTTTTGTTTTTTGTTAGCGTCTTTCATGATATGTATTGTTAGATAAATGATTGTTAGTTGTATAAGAATCTTTGCAAAACACAGGCCCCAAAAATCAAATTCTATCTAAAGTATTGATATTCAAAGATATACATAAATTGTGAATACATGTATGTACATCTATTCGTCCCAATTTGGGAAATGTTTCTATTTGAGAAAATAGAAAATAAAATAGTCTTTGCTTAGGCAGTTAGCGATTAAGTAGCTCTTCGCCTTTAAATTTCAATCGATAGGAGAGGTTTAGAATATTACATGGACTCACTCTATTTTTTCGTAGTGAATGCACCAATTGCTTCCAATTTTTACCGCCATCTGTAGAAGGTTCCCAATCCCAGTCGAGTTGTTCCCCGCTAATGTTGTAAAAGACCATTCTTTGGATAAGCCCGTTTTTCTCAGTAGTCGAAAAAATAAACTTATCGCCTTCGCTACTTCCATAAAAATTAAAATTAAGCGCCTTGGTTATCTGCCCAGGCTTGGTGCCAGCTGTTGCTTTTTGGGTTAAAAACAGAAATACTCGTTCCTTTAAAACCAGTCATGTTACTGGCATTAGTGGCTCTAAAATGTTCTTGAATTACTTTCCCGTCTAATGTTTTGACTATTTCGTTAGCACCCTTTCCTATGCTACCGTCTTGCATTTTCCAAGTGAGTTGCCAATTGCCTACCCAAAAGTCTAGCATGTCAGGTCTGAGGCTATCTTGGGCTTGTAAAGGATTTAAAAAGATGAAAAATAGTAGTGGGGATAATACGAACGCTTTCATAATTGATATAAATTAATTTGACATAGAGGTGCTAATGCAAGCGACTACTTGGCTAAGATTTCCAATAGCTCTTAAACAATTTAAATGATCAGTACCGTTTTGATTCTCAACTTATTGAATATAAGTAATCTTGGAAAGCATTGAAATCTGCTTTCAAAGGAACGGCTTCTTTTTTCTTTTTAAGGTAAGCGCCCAAGCGTTCAGGTATAGGAACTTCCCTTTGTAGCACCTTTTCTGTAATATCAATAAATTTGGCAGGATGGGCAGTTTCTAAGAAAATGCCCACTTCATTTTCTTGCAATTGCTGATCGAGCGCGGCGTAGCCAATAGCGCCATGTGGATCGGCAATATACTGATGCTTTTCATAGATGAGTTGCATATATTTTTGTATGCCTTCATCATCTAAGCTAAATCCTTTGACCATTTCAGCCATTTTATCGTGCTGATGCTCAAAAATTTCTAACATGCGTACAAAATTGCTCGGGTTTCCCACATCCATTGCATTGGCCAAAGTTTTTATTGAATGTTTTGGCGAAAATATACCTGTTTCAAGATATTGAGGCACAATATCATTCACATTGGTAGCCGCAATAAACTTGTGCACGGGCAAGCCTGAGTTCCAAGCGAAAATACCTGCGGTTAAGTTGCCAAAGTTGCCACTAGGCACCGAAAAAACTATCTTTTTATCAGTTTTGCCCAGTTGGGCTACAGCATGATAGTAGTAAATGGCCTGTGGTAAAAAGCGCGCTAAGTTAATGGAGTTGGCCGAAGTGAGTTTGAGCTTTTTTCTCAACCCTTCGGTATTAAATGCTTCTTTCACTAGCTTTTGGCAATCGTCAAAAGTGCCATCTACTTCTAAGGCAGTAATATTATGGCCGTGGGTAGTCAGTTGCTGCTCTTGTATGTGGCTTACTTTTCCTTTAGGGTAAAGAATGATCACCTTAATGCCCGGAACATTAAAAAAACCACTGGCCACTGCGCTACCGGTATCTCCTGAGGTAGCCGTAAGCACGTAAATGTCTTGCTGCTCATTTTGCGTAAAATAGGCCAGCATACGAGCCATAAATCTGCCGCCCACATCTTTAAAAGCACAGGTAGGTCCATGAAAAAGCTCAAGGGAAAAAATTTGTTCGCTTAGTTTTACCAAAGGTATTTCGAAATTGAGGGTTTCTTCGGCAATTTGTTTGAGTGCCTTGTTGTCCACAGAATCCCCAAAAAAACACTTGGCTACTTCTGCACCAATCTCTTGCAGCGATAAGTTGTGTAATTGTTCAAAAAAAGCAGAAGAAAAAACGGGTAGCTGTTCAGGCATGTGCAATCCTTTGTCAGGGGCTAGTCCTCTTACTACGGCTTCTTTTAAGTCTGCTTTTGGTGCTTGTTGGTTGGTGCTGTAATACTGCATATTCTCAATTCAAAAAATCCTGAAAAGATAGATTCGCGCCAAATCTTTGTTTAAAAAATTTTAATCTTGGCCTGCCTAAAAAATCCACCTAATATTTGAGTGGTAAAAATGAGAAAAATTTTGTGTAATCGCTATGTAAACACTTTCAATTCTTTGCTTTAAAAAAGAAGTATGTTGTTGTGCTAAATGATTAAATTGATAAAAGCAACCTTGAGTTCTTATCTCTTAAAACCAAATCAACAAATCCAAGAATAAACAATTTTATAGCGTTCTTAGATTGGAAACTCTTAGGGTTTGATACTAGCTGAATGTCCGAAATCCAACATCCAAGACTCAAATCAACAAATCCACGAATAAAAAAGTGTTGAGTGGCTGATTGTTCGCTAGTTAAAACTAAACCGCTGCTGCAACTTTTTCCTTTTTGTCTAACTTTCTGATTTTAATGTTAAGGTACCCAAAAAGCATGGTCATAAAGGGACTTAATATACAGAAAAATGCATAAGGGGCATATGCCATGGTAGCCACGCCCAATACTCCAGACTGAGTGGCTCCACAGGTGTTCCAAGGAATGAGTACGGAGGTAACTGTGGCTGAGTCTTCTAAGGTTCTGCTCAAGTTTTCAGGTGCCAATCCCCTGTCTTTAAAAGTATCTGCGTACATTCTACCTGGAACAACAATGGCCAAATACTGATCCGATGCGGTTATATTAAAAAACAAGCAAGTACCTGCGGTTGAGGCAATAAGTGAGCCTGTAGAGCGAACTAAAGAAATAATGGAAGCAGTAATTCTGTGTAGCAAACCGCTGGTCTCCATAATACCACCAAAAACCATAGCACACAATATGAGCCATATAGTGCCTAGCATGCCATACATGCCACCGCTCGAAAGAAGGTCGTTTACTACAGGGTCAGAGGTGGTAATGGAAATAGGGCCGTACAAAGATTTCATGACAGCTACATAAGCTGCCGTACCAAAAGAATATCCTTCACCGGCAACTTGCATAATGGCCTGTGGTTGAAAGATTATCGCGAAAAGTCCTCCCAAAAGTGAGCCTGTAAGCAAAGAAGGGATGGCAGGTATTTTCTTTATGATCATACCAATTACAATCACGGGCACTAAGAATAGCCACGGTGTAACATTAAATGAGTTATCGATGGCACTAAGAATGACAGCTACATCTGGCTGAGTAGAAGTGTCTATACCAAAACCTATAAAAAGAAAAATGACAAGCGAGATACTGATTGACGGGATAGTGGTATAGGCCATATACCGGATATGGGTGAATAAGTCTGTGCCCGCTACTGCCGGGGCTAGGTTTGTTGTATCTGATAGTGGTGACATTTTATCTCCGAAATAAGCGCCTGAGATAATGGCCCCTGCAATGAGTCCTTCTTCTAAACCTAGTGCTTTGCCAATGCCGAGTAAAGCGATGCCGATGGTGGCTACTGTAGACCAAGAACTGCCTGTTGCCAAGGATACAATGGCGCAAACAATGGCGGCAGCAACTAAGAAAATAGTTGGATTCAATATTTGTAAGCCGTAATAAATTAGTGCGGGTACAATACCGCTAATGAGCCAAGTACCTGCCAGTGAGCCAATGAGCAACAAGATTAAGATAGATGGCATGGCAGAACCTATGCTTTTTACTGCTCCTTCTCTTAGTTCTGTCCAAGTATAACCTAAGCGAGAGGCTACCAAAGCAGCAACTCCCGATGACAGGATGAGCACCATTTGGTTTGACCCTGACAGGCCATCGTCACCAAAAATATATACATTTACCGATAGGGTTACGATTAAAAAAAGTATCGGAACAATGGCCAAACCCAACGAGGGTTTCTTATGCGAGGTCTCCATATTAGTTGTTTAGCTATACCTTAATATCAATCTTGCTAATTTAAGCTATTGGTTAAGTGCCATTATTTAAAATATAATTGCGGGGTTGTAATTAAAAGCAAAATTATATTCCAAAATAATTATTAACAATGACAAATGCTCATCGCATCTGAATATTATTATATTTTTTCCCCAAATTATATAATAATTTCAGTTTATAAAAATCGAAAGTATAGCTAAGTTTTTAGATTGTACTTTGGATGCTGCCATTTGGGTACTCATTGCAGCCACTCAAGTCACATTCAGATAATATTTTCATGAGATTGCACCAAAAAAAATGCTTTTTTACTGCTTAAAGTTTTTCCTCCTGTTTCTGCGGTAATCTTCAAAAATGAGGTTGCCCAAACCTTTTAGGCTGCTGTAATAGGCATTGCCATTGTTTACTCGCGTAAATTCCCGAACAAACTCTTTGAGGTACGGGTCTGAGGCAATCATAAAAGTGGTGATAGGAATTTTAAGTTTACGGCATTGTGCGGCCAAAGTAAGTGTTTTGTTTAGGATTTTATTGTCGAGTCCGAAACTGTTTTTGTAGTAGCGTATGCCTTCTTTTATACAAGTAGGTTTACCATCTGTAATCATGAAGATTTGCTTATTAGGGTTTTTACGCCTTCTTAGCAAATCCATAGCGAGTTCTAGGCCTGCCACCGTATTGGTGTGGTAAGGGCCTACTTGTAGATAAGGCAAATCTTTTATTTGTATCTGCCAAGAATCGTTGCCAAATACGATGATATCTAGCGTATCTTTTTTGTATTTAGTGGTAATAAGTTCTGCCAAGGCCATTCCAACTTTTTTTGCAGGGGTAATACGGTCTTCTCCATACAAAATCATAGAATGGGAAATATCGATCATAAGCACAGTAGAAGTCTGTGATTTATACTCCTTTTCTACCACTTCTAAATCGTTCTCGGTAAGGAAAAACTTGCTTGTACCGTGGTTGATTTGCGCATTGCGTATGGAGTCTGTCATGGAGATTTGGTCAAGGGTATCTCCAAACTGATACTCTCGCATGTCGGCGCTAAGCTCATCGCCATTATTACCTGAGTAGGTAGTGCGGTGGTCGCCTTTGTTGGCTTTTTTTAGCTTACCAAAAATCTCTTCTAAAGCGCTTTTTCGTATGTTTTGCTCGCTTTTGGCTGTAATCTTAAAAGAACCTTTGTTCTGCTCGTCTTCCTCAATGTATCCCTTTTTCTTAAGGTCTTCTATAAAATCGCCAATGCCGTATTTGCCATTGGTCAGGTTGTATTCTTTGTCTAAGTTGGTAAGCCAGCTTAGTGCTTCTCCCACATCTCCGGCAGTTATGGTCAGCAACTGCGTAAATATGTTCAGTAAGTTTTCAAAATCACTTTTCGATTTGTCTTTTTGCGGTACAAATTTGGTAAATCTAAAACCTTGCATAAATGATTGTTAGAGTTAAGATTAAATAATCTGAAAGATGACCGTATAAGAAATTTAGGTAGGCATCTTATAGCAATGCAACTTGTATTTAAACTGAATAGTTCTTTGCATGTTCTGCTCACTAGGTCAAATCAAGTTTGCGCTTTCCTCTAATTTAAAAGATAAATCTTAAAGCCCTCAATTTTAGCCGAATAACTGCGTTCTGCATCCAATAGGTGTATTTTTAATACCCACATTTTTTAGATTGAAAGAAGTATTTTTTAAGATTTTGCCATGAAGGGTAACATCACTGTAAGCATCCAGAAAAAAGTCCTGATATATTTTTTGATAATGTTCGGCATTGTATCGGCTGGAGTGGCTATTTACATGATCAATGCCCAAAAGGTAACCCAAAAACTATCTCTCTCTGTTCTTTCTAAAGATGTTGTTTCCTTATTAGATAACCTTAGCTTTTACACTACTGACATACAACAGGGTAAAATGGAAAACCTTGTGGCATTTAAGAGTGATATCGAGAAGGTAGAACAGTTCATGTCTATTTTAAAGCAGGGTGGAGAGTTTTCTTCAGAGGGCCATCTTTACAGGCTTGAGTCTGTACAGAGTGCCCATCAAAAGGAATTTAAAAAAATACTTGCCGAATGGGAGGAGTTCAAAAACTTGGGCATGTCTATTTCTCCAAGAATGGCCAATACTGCTGGAGCAGAAAAGGTACTCATCATTAAAGAAAAGAATGAATTTATAAGAACAGGCTTTGAGCTGCTGTTGGCATCTATGCTAGACAGTGTGAGTAAGTCAGAAAAAATTTACAGCTATTTGCTGCTGATCACTGTTTTTAGCGTAGTGGTAGGGCTTTTACTAGGTTATAATTTTGTGTTGAACACAGCCATTAAACCATTGGGCAAAATAACCTCAGTGAGCAAATCGCTGGCCTTGGGAGAAAGCATAGAAGAATTGCCCGAGCGTTCCAAAGACGAAATCGGCAATTTGTTCAGAAGCATCAACCTCTTAAATAAAAACCTTACCATTATTTCTGATTTTGCCAATGCTATAGGCAATGGCAATTTTGAGGTAAATTTTGAGCCTAGAGGCGATAAAGATATGCTTGGGCATGCGCTGCTAAATATGCGCAATAACCTCAGAAAAGTAGCCTTAGAGGACAGTAAAAGAAACTGGACCAATGAGAACTTGGCTTATTTTGGGGAATTACTAAGGGTACAACACGAAAATTTGGATGAGCTTTCTTACAGGGTGATCAACAAATTGGTAGACTGTATGGAGGCCAACCAAGGAGGCTTTTTCTTGCTTTCAGAAGATGGGCATCAGCTTGAGCTTAAGAGTGCCTTTGCTTACGAGAAGCGAAAATATCTACAAAAAGTAGTCAATAGCGACGAAGGCCTTGTAGGGCAGTGTTTGCAAGAAGCCAAGCCCATTTATTTAAAAGAAATTCCGGAAGATTACATGGAGATCACCTCTGGACTAGGAGGCAGCCGGCCATCTTCTGTGCTTTTACTGCCACTGTTGTATAATGATGTAGGGTATGGGGTAATAGAATTGTCTTCTTTTACCGAGATTGATGAACATAAAATTAAGTTTGCCGAAGTTGTAGCCGAAGATATTGCCTCGTCGCTTTCGATTTTAAAGGCAAATGAAAAAACTAAAACATTGCTCAGAGAATCTCAAGAGAAAAATGAGCACAGAAAAGTACAAGAGAAGCAAATGCGCGAGCAATTGACAGAACTTGAGAGCAGTAGAGAGCAATGGCATAAAAAAGAGCAAGAGCTCAATTTAAAATATAATCGCTTTAAGTATTTGGCAGATGATGCACCTGTTGGACTGCTTGTACTTAAAATGGACAAAAAAGTAGCTTACCACAATGCTTATATAGAAAAGTTTTACAAAAGCAAGGGTATCTATATCGGCAATGACATTTCCATCACCCAACTCGTGCCTAGTAATGAGCTAAAAGACTGGCACGCTTCCTTTGAAAATGCCCGCAGTGGCGAGGTGGTTACTAAGATCGTTAACTGGAAACATATCAAAAACCACGATATTTACCTCCAAGTGATGATCACTATAAATAAAAATTTAAATAGTGAGCTCGAAGGAAATGGCGCTTTTAACGGCTGGATCGTAAGAATCAACGATATTACACATCTACAACCTGTAAGATGGTAAATAAACGAAAGAAGGTATTTGTGAATTAATGCACAGGCATATAAATTTGCAGACTATCTAAAGTTATTGATTATAAGTTTCTTACAATTAGAATTTAAAATAAAACACAGTGACAAAAGCGGAAGTGATAGCTGAAATTGCTAACCAAACTGGCATGGATAAAGGTGATGTAACTGCAACGGTTGAGGCGTTTTTTAAGGTCGTGAAAAACAAAATGGCAGACGGAGAAAATATTTATGTACGTGGTTTTGGGAGTTTCGTAAACAAAAAGAGAGCGGCCAAGATAGGTAGAAATATCTCAAAAAACACCGCTTTAGAGATCAAAGAGCACTATGTGCCGAGTTTTAAACCTTCAAAGTCTTTTGTAGAAAAGATCAAGAAAAGTGAAAAAGTGAAGTTGGCTAACCAATAAATTACATGCGAAAACCTCAAATATTAATTACTGTAGCAGCGCTTGCCCTTTGCGCAATGTTGGCATTTGCTCCGAAATACGTGGTGGATAACAACAAAGGAGAAACAGCCCTTAGTACCTCTGGGCAGTCTGAAGAGCAATCTGCCGTAACAAATCCTACCGTTGAGTCAGGACATGTGGAAATCTCTGAGGAGATGGAAGCGCAACTTGTTGATTTGAGAAATACTTTCTCAGAAACCGAAAACCAGCAAGAGGCTTCTGGCCTGCTCGATAAACTTGTAGAAACTTATAAAAGTATTAATGCTTATGACAGTGCTGCATACTACGCTACTGTTTTTGCAGATAAATTTCCATCAGCTGTAAACTTTTTAAGGGCCGGCGACCTTTATTATGAAGCATATACCTTTGCGGTTAATAAAGATAGGGTCGATTTGTTCTCCTCTAAGTTGAGGGAACAGTACCGAAAAGTAGAAGAATTTGGTAATATGCCCTCAGATGCACGTGTTAAGTTGGGTATGACCTACGTTTCTGGTGAAAACCCAATGCGAGGTATTACCATGATACGAGAAGTTTTAAGGGAAGACCCAAACAACACCACAGCAATTTTTAATCTTGGGCTGCTTTCGATGCAGTCTGGTCAATTTGATAAAGCTGTGGAACGCTTTGAGAAATTAAAAGAATTGCAAACAGATAATTTACAGGCAAAATTTTATCTAGGTATCTCTTACTTAGAAAACGGACAAGAAGAAAAAGCCAAAGCTGAGTTATCTGAATTAAAAGAATTAGAAACAGATCCACAGATACTAGAAACTGTAAACAGTTATCTGTCTAGGATCCAATAACATTAAATAAATTATTTTATAACTAAAATTGAAAAATTATGCCGTGCGGAAAAAAAAGAAAGAGACATAAGATTGCGACTCATAAGAGAAAAAAGAGACTGAGAAAGAATAGACATAAGAAGAAATAGTCTTGATTAATATATTAGTAAAGAGCGCGATATTAATTCGCGCTTTTAAATATTTTACATTTTTTTTAGTCACTAAATTTTAAAGAATTGAGTAATGAATTAGTAATCAATTCTACTCAAAATGGTGGCCGTATTGCACTTTTAAGAGATAAAAGCCTAGTAGAACTTCATTATGATAATGATGAGAACAAATTTTCTGTAGGAGATATTTATTTAGGTACAGTAAGGAAAATAGTTCCGGGCTTAAATGCAGCATTTATAGATATAGGATATGAAAAAGATGCCTTTTTACACTATTTGGATTTAGGACCCAACATTAGGTCATTGTTAAGATTTTCCAAATTAGTGCAGGCAAAGAAAAATATAAGTTACAGGCTGAACGACTTTAGAATGGAACCCCAAATAGACAAACTGGGGAAAATCAATGAAGTCTTTAAGCAAAATCAGAAAATATTGGTTCAGGTTGTAAAAGAACCGATTTCTACAAAAGGTCCGAGACTATCGTGCGAATTATCTTTAGCAGGTAGGTACTTAGTACTAGTTCCTTTTTCATCTTCTATAAATGTTTCAAAAAAGATTACCGATCAGCAAGAAAGAAAGCGATTGTTAAGGCTTATTTCTTCGATCAAACCTGAGAATTTTGGGGTTATTATAAGAACGGTAGCAGAAAACAAAGATGTAGCCGAGCTAGATAGAGACTTGAAAGATCTAGTCTCTAAATGGACTGTAGGCATGAAAACTTTGATTACTGCAAAGCCAAGGCAAAAAGTTATTGGTGAAATGAGTCGAGCAGCTTCTATGCTTAGAGACATGCTCAACGAAAGCTTTGATACCATTACCGTTGATGATAACGCCACTTACGAAGACATAAAATCTTATATAAAGACTATTGCTCCTGACAAGGAAAAAATAGTAAAGCAATATAACGGCAAAACCAAAATATTTGAGAGTTTTGGAATTGAGAAACAGCTAAAAGCGCTGTTTGGACAAACAGTTAGTTTACCAAGTGGCGGATACTTGGTTATAGAGCATACGGAGGCCTTACATGTTATAGACGTTAACAGTGGCAATAAATCGAACTCAGAAAACGATCAGGAAACTACAGCCTTTAATGTGAACCTTGAAGCTGCTAAAGAAGTATCTAGGCAGCTAAGATTAAGGGATATGGGCGGTATCATCGTGGTAGATTTCATAGATATGAAAAAAGCCGAGCACCGCCGCAAAGTTTATGAGCACATTAAGGCCGAAATGAAAAGCGACCGTTCTAAATATACGGTATTGCCGCTCACTAAATTTGGCTTACTACAAATCACTAGGCAAAGGGTAAGGCCTGAGTTAAACATCGTAACTAAAGAAACTTGCCCTACCTGTTTAGGCAGTGGTAACATCTCTGCATCTATTACAGTTGCTGATCAGTTAGAGAAGGAGCTAGATTACATATTTGAAAAGCAGAATGAGAAAAACATAACTATTCTTTTGCACCCTTACCTGTTCGCTTTCTTTACCCACGGGTTTTTATCCCAAAGGTTTAGGTGGTTCTTAAAATACAACAGATGGGTTAAAATGGTAAAAGATTCCTCTCTAGGCTTAAATGAATATTACTTTCTGAATAAGCGAAAAGAGAAAATTGAGATATAGAAAAAGCCTGGCTAACTGAGCCAGGCTTTTTAATTTCATTATTTATATTTTGAGATTTCTCAGTCAGAAAAATCAGTTTTAAATACATCGTTATTCTGAGCACTTTGGCCTGTCTCAGCCTCTTTGTTTTCCTGTATACTTGCCTGCTCAATTTTAGTAGACTTGTTTTCAGGAAGTTTTACATCAACTTTAGGTGGGGTGGTATCAAATTCAATTTTTGACTGCTGTACGGGGTAATTGTTGTTCGTTAGAGCACACTGCATAGATACAAAAACAAACATGCCACCTATAACTAAAAGTGCGATTAACTTTTTCATAGTAAATGTAGCGTATGGTGTAGTTTATTAACAAATATAAATACTGATATTATTTATCCTAGAATTAATATTATTTTTTTCTGAAAACAGCCTTGATCGGTACCCCTTCAAAATCAAAATTTTTTCTTATTTGGTTCTCTAAAAACCGTTCGTAAGGTATTTTTATATGTTTGGGGTAATTGCAGAAAAAAGCAAAGGTAGGGGTGTAAGTAGGCAATTGCGTAATGTATTTAATCTTAATGAATTTGCCTCTTACAGCAGGTGGCGGATATCTTTCAATCTCTTTCAATAGTTTTTCATTAAGTGCAGAGGTAGGCACTTTCTGTTTTCTGTTCTCAAATATTTTAATAGCTTTTTCAATTACCTTAAATATGCGTTGTTTGTTGATCACGGAGGTAAAAACAACAGGGATGTAGGTGTTGGGTGCGAGTTTTTCGTAAAGCTCGTCTTGGTATTTTTTGGCGGTGTTGCTGTCCTTTTCGATCAAATCCCATTTGTTTACCATGATCATTAGGCCTTTTTTATATTTTTGTGCCTGAAAAATGATGTTCAAATCTTGAGATTCTAAGCCCCGTTCAGCGTCGAGTACCACAACGCAAACATCTGAGTTTTCAATGGCTTTTATGGCCCTTAATACTGAATAAAACTCTATGTTCTCCTTAATTTTGGATTTTTTTCTAATACCTGCAGTATCAGTTAAGATAAACTCCTTGCCATAAGCTTTGTAAAGGGCGTCTGTGGTATCTCGTGTTGTGCCTGCCTCATCGGTTACAATATTTCTTTTTTGGTCTAAAAGCGTGTTTATAAAAGACGATTTACCAACATTAGGCCTGCCGACTATGGCAATGCGCGGTATATCATTTTTGTCAGGAATGTCTTCTTTAAAGTGCTTAACGGTCTCATCTAGCAACTCTCCTGTGCCGCTGCCATTCATAGCAGAAACGGCAAAAACCTCTCCCATGCCCAAGGTATAGAACTCACCAGACATGTGTACCCTCTCCGTGGTATCGGCTTTGTTTGCTACGAGAAAAACGGGCTTTTTGGTACTTCTCAAAACCTGGGCAAAATCTTTATCGAGCCCGTTAACACCGGCAAAAACGTCTACTACAAAAAAGATTACGGTTGCTTCTTCAAGAGCGATTTCTACTTGTTCCCTAATGGCTCCCTCAAATTTATCTTCACTGCCTGTAACGTATCCCCCGGTATCTACCACGGTAAACTGATAGCCTGTCCATTCAGCGGTGCCGTAGTGCCGATCTCTTGTTACGCCGCTTTGGTTGTCCACTATGGCATCCCTTCTTTCTACCATTCTGTTATATAGTGTAGATTTACCCACATTGGGTCTGCCTACAATAGCCACAATATTTGCCATAAAATATTATCGATTAATTATATCTAGTTAAAGTTGTATTTTAAAGTAGGTTGGAGAACAGAATTAATTGTAATTTTAGTTTCCCTAAGGTTTGGTCTAACAAGTTGGTAATGAAAGCTTTGCTTTAAACCTTAGGGAGAACTGCCCTGACAAGGGCCACCCTGGCAGGGGTTTCTGCATAAAATTTTCTCTGAACTCCCATCCCGAATTGATTAAAAGCTGGTATTTTACTAGTGTTTGCTGTAAAGCTTAAAAAATTAATTTCCTCATAGCATATGAGCTTGTAAGAAAAAAACACCCAAAAATCAGATGTAGTGGTTTTAGTCCAATACACGGGGAACTTTAAAATATTCTCCATTTTGCTGAGGAGCATTTTTTAAGCCTTCTTCTCGATCTAGGTTTTTAGGGTTTTCATCGTTTCTAAAAACATTGGTTTCATCGGTCATATGGGTAAGCGGCTCAACCTCCGATGTG
Source organism: uncultured Thalassovita sp. (assembly GCA_937129345.1). GTDB lineage: Bacteria > Bacteroidota > Bacteroidia > Cytophagales > Flammeovirgaceae > Chondrinema. Next base: position 14,833 of record CAKZMZ010000088.1, read on the forward strand.
TCCACCTCACTTAGTTTGTCTACCCAACCAATAATGTCATTGAGGCTCTTAAGCATTTTACTTTCATCATTTTTATTGAAGTACAGCCTAGATAAATGAGCGATTTTTTCTAAGGTGTTTTTGTCTACCTTCATAATTGAGCTGTTTTTTTGCTAAAATTAGCTGGAAAATGCCTGGCCATTTCTTCCCTGATCGTACTTTTTACCTTTTCTTTTAAAATTGGCAGGTCCTTCATTTCTAGTCCTTTGGTCTCAATTGGCTCGTGATACACTATTTTTAATAAATGCCAAGTAAGTTGCAAGGTTTCATCTGGCAAAATTATCCAATTAAAAGGAATAGTGACAGGTACTATGGGGATTTCTTTTTCTATAGCGATTCTAAATGCGCCGTCCTTAAATTTTTTTAAGTCAGGCAAATTAACATCATTAATGCCACCTTCTGGAAAAATAAGCAAACTGTGGTTTCTTTCGATTGCCTTTTTGGCGTCTTCAAAAGAGCGGTAACTGTCTTTAATACTCCTTCTGTTAACGGGTATATGTAGTTTTTTGAACATGTAGCCAAACAAAGGGATTTTTACCAGTGAACTTTTGCCGACAAAAACTACAAACTTAGGGGAGGAAAAACCGACAATGGGTATGTCGAGGTAAGAGTTGTGGTTGGCACAAAAGATATAGTTTCTGCTCTTATCGAACTGAGTTTTTTTTACTACCTTAATGGGCATGAGTATGGAGGTGAATACAAAAGAAGCCCATATTTTATTTAACCAGTTGGCATATTTGTGCCATAAGCGTCGCTGAACAACTAGGGCAAACAACGGAAAACACATCACATAAAAAATGATAAAAGAGAAAAACCCCCAAATAGCATATATGGTTTTCAAGAATTTAACCATGATAATTGTTGTTTCCTTTCAGCTTTGCGCGCTCTAAAAATCTCATTTGGTTAAAATAGATGGTGGTATTGGTCAAGGTTGCTTTTAGGTATAAAATACAATTCAATTTCTTTTTGATGTGCTGCGTTATCAATATCAAATGCCTTAAGTTTTTCGGTTTCGAGAAAAAATACCTCGTATTCAAACTTTTTTAAAAAATGGATGATTTCCCGCTTGTTTTCAAGAGGATCGATCTCTATCTCTAAAATAGGCAAATTCTTTTCTATAATACGCTCAAGTAAGGGGATAATGTGTAACTCATACCCTTCTACATCGCATTTAATAAAATTGATGCGCTTATTACCGAAAAGTGACTCAGGACGTCGCATTTCGGTTTCATGCTCGTAGGCCACATTTTCTTGATCGCTTACTTCTTTTACCTCTGTGCGGCCATGCCTAATAACGCCCTCTACTACAGGCGTAACCATTTGTATTTTTTTGTGGTCCTCTTCGCCCAAAGCATAGGGGAGCACTTCATAATTATTGAGCCCGAATTGTTTTAGGTTTTTTTGTAAGTGCTTACGAAAGGTCGCTACAGGTTCTACACTGTATAGTTTGCCCTTATTGCTTATATATCTAGATAGCGGCACTGAAAAATAACCTAAGTTGGCCCCTATATCTATACAGGTATCTCCAGGTTTAACCAGATTTTTTAGAAAGCGAACCTGCTTATGTTCGCCTAAGTACCACTTAAGCACAAAAAATTGTATAAAGACCCTGCTTATAAAAGCGAGGTAATTATCAAAGCCCAATAAACCGATAAGGAGTTTTCTCACTAGCATTTTGCTACATCCATTTGAGCAGCAAATCTATCATTTTTTTTACATTGGCATTGTATGGAGGGTAGAAAGGTTTTACACTGGTAAGCCCAACCCTCTGTTTAAGTACGGCACGCTCGTTCGAGAATTCTGAGTAACCATACTTGCCATGCGTTTTGCCAATACCGCTGTTGTTAACTCCGCCAAAGGGTAGGTCATTATGGGCAATGTGTAAAATTACATCGTTAATTGTGGTGCCCCCGGCAGTAGTATTTTTAAGCAGGTATTTCTGGTTTTTCTTACTCCTACTAAAAATATAGAGTGAAAGAGGCTTTGCTTTTTTTCTTATGATTTGTACCGCTTCTTCTAAGGTATTGAAACTTAGAATAGGCATAATGGGACCAAATATTTCCTCCTCCATAATTTGAGCCTCAGCAGGTACTTCGTCTAACAAAGTAGGTTCTATAAAATTTTCCTCTCCTTGGGTCTTGCCACCCAAAGGCATTTTGGCCCCTTTATCAAGTGCATCGCCAATAAGATTGGCCACTCGCTCAAAATGTTTTTGGTTTACCATTCGGCAATAATCAGGGCTTTTTTCTATACCTTGTTCGGTTGGGTCATAGTATTTGCCCACTTTGTCTTGTATGGCCTTGATCAAATCTGATTTAACACTTTTATGCACCAAGAGATAATCGGGTGAAATACAGGTTTGCCCATTGTTCATGAGTTTGCCCCAAGCAATTTTTTCAGCGGCATCTTCAACATCAGCCGTTTGATCTACTATTACGGGCGATTTACCTCCCAATTCTAAAGTAACTGAAGTAAGGTGTTTAGAGGCCGCTTTCATAACGACCTTACCCACTGCGGGGCTACCGGTAAAAAAGATATGGTTAAAGGGCTTTTCCAATAGGCTAGTAGCTTCCTCTACGGCTCCTTCAACTACTGTAACTTGGTCCTTCTCAAAAGTTTGCCCAATCATTTTTTTGATTAGGCTCGAAGTATTGGGAGTAAGTTCTGAGGGTTTAATAATGGCGTTATTGCCAGCGGCTAACGCATAAACGAGTGGGCTAAATGCCAAAAGAAAAGGGTAGTTCCAAGGTGAGATGATGAGGCAAACGCCTTTCGGTTCGGTAATGGTTTTGGCACTTGTACCGAAAAGAACCAAAGGCATGCCTACTTTTTTGGGCTTCATCCAGCTTTTGAGCTTTTTAATAGCATGCCTAATTTCCAAAACAGTAGGCAATATTTCGGTAAAATCAGACTCAGTGGGTGCTTTCTTAAAATCTTGGTGTATGGCTTCTTGAATAGCCTCTCTGTTTTCGAGTACGACCTTTTCTAGTTTCCTTAAGTTTGAAAGCCGTTCTTTATAAGTTGGGTTGGGGTACTTGTGGTACCTTTCTGTTTGCTTTTCAAAAAGACGGTCGATATTGGTATTGGTCAAGGTAGTGTTCATAGTTTCATGCTTTTGCTTTTCCAAATATACTTACTTAGTAAACAACATAAGGTAGCCAATTTCTCATAAAAAATAAAAAAAGGGCTCCATTTCGGAACCCCACAGCTTAAAAAATTAAGCTTAAAAAATGATGTTTTCAGTATCTGAATTATAAAAGCAAGTATCGGTGGACTGAATATAAAATCAAGTAAAAAAAATTTAGGCTTCGTTAATGTAGTTTTGATGCTTCAAATTTCTTCGTTTTAATTTTTTGCAAAAATATATGTGCTGCCAAATAATTTCCACAAAGTTATGATGCTTGTTCCTTTTTGTTTTCAGATCTGTGTTAATTAAAAAGAGAAATCATGTAAATCTGCAAGAAGGTATCTTGTTTTTAGGTAACAAGCTTTTCACGCACATCAATCCTCTTCACCTTTTGCAATTGGCATTTTTAATTTGGAAGATAGGCTTTAATAAATAGCATTATTCTGAGGATTTTTTATATTTGTCCTAGAATTTAGCGCTATCAAGCTAAAAGGTTTCAGTAAAAACTGATTATCAATCATTTATAGCTTTTCGCTAAATCAATACTATAATACAACCAAACTTCAGTGTTTTACCTGCTAATAAACAATTGCCTTAAGATAGGCTCGACTTGCTTTTCATTTTTATTTAATTGTTCATAATCTCCAAGCCTAAACAATTTCTTTTTTTATGAAACGACATTTACGATTTCTGCTTTTTGCAGCATTTTCTGTAGTTTTTGGTAGTACGGTAATGGCACAAGGTACTACCACTTCTAGAATGACCGGAACTGTAGTAACAGAAGAGGGATCTTTGCCCGGTGCTACCATTATTGCTACGCATACGCCTACAGGTTCAAAATTTGGTAGTGTTACCAATGTAGAGGGGCGCTTCACTATCAACAACATGAATGTGGGTGGCCCTTATTCCATAGAAGTTACTTTTGTAGGTTACCAAAGCTTTAAACAAGAGGGTATTTATTTAACACTCGGGCAAACTTATCAAGTCGAGATAGAGCTATCTGAGTCAGCGCAAGAGTTGGAAGAGATAGAAGTTAGAGCAACTCCCGGTGAGATATTCGACGGTAACAGAACAGGTGCTGAAACTTTTGTGAGTAAAAAGGCCATTAATGAACAGTTGCCTACAGCAGATCGCAATTTGAACGATTTTACTAGGCTAACTCCACAAGCCAATGTTGAAAGCGCCAATGGCGGTGTTTCTTTTTCTGGTGTAAATAACCGTTTTAACTCAATATTTATAGATGGAGCAGTAAATAATGACGTTTTTGGTCTGGCCAACTCGGGAACCAATGGTGGTCAGGCAGGTATTGCACCTATTAGTCCTGATGCTTTAGAGCAAATACAGGTAGTTTTAGCACCTTATGATGTAACTCTAGGTGGTTTTGCCGGTGGTGGTATAAATGCTGTAACAAGAAGTGGTACCAACAAACTAGAAGGTTCCGCTTATTATTTTACAAGAAATGAAAACCTAGCTGGTAAAACGCCTACCGATGACCCTAATGCCGAGCGCACTAGGTTGGCGCCATTCACTGCTAGAACTTTTGGTTTTAGATTGGGCGGTCCTATTATAAAGAACAAATTGTTCTTCTTTGCCAATGTAGAACGCCAAACCGATGAGGAACCTAGGCCTTTTATACCAAGTGATTATGTAGGAAATTCAACTCAGGCGGATTTGGAAAATTTGGCTAATTATGTAAGAGAGACTTATAATTATGAGCCAGGTGGCTTCTTAAATAACGCCCAAACTACACAGGCTACAAGAATTCTGGCCAAGCTAGATTGGAACATTAACGACAACCACAAACTATCTGTAAGGCATAGTTATGTAGGAGGCGAAACCAAGATTTTCCCAAGGCCGAGCAGCAGAAGGGTCGTTTTTGACAATACCGGTTACTTATTCCCGACCACTACCAACTCTTTTGCAGCAGAACTAAAAAGTACTTTTGGTCCCAATGCCTCTAATAGTTTAATTATTGGTGCTACTACAGTTAGAGATGATAGAGATATTTTGGGCGATCCTTTCCCTCAAGTTTTGTTGGATGATGGCAATGGCGCTAGCATACAGATAGGAACGGATAATTTCTCCTACTCAAATATTGTATTCCAAGATGTATTTACATTGACCAACAATTTTAACTTGTACAAGGGCAAGCATACCTTTACCTTCGGTACGCACAACGAGTTTTTTAGGATACAAAACTTGTTTACCATTTTCTCTACACCACGTTATGAGTACTTCTTTAATGGTCTAAATAGATTTACCAGTGGAGAGGGAGCAGACTTATCTCTATTTGGACACGAAGCACTTACCGGTGGTATTGATCAAATTAGATTAGGAGATGCAGGCGAAAATTTAGGCCCTACCTTTGATGCACTACAATTGGCATTTTATGCACAAGATGAGATACAGTTTTCTAATAACTTTAAGCTGACAGCAGGTATCAGGTTCGATATCCCCATTTTCTTAGAGGATGCGCCGCTAGTAAATACAGATTTTAATGAAAATACAGTGCCTGAAATAGAACAGTTCTATGATTTGCAGGGAGCTAGGGCTAGTAATACGCCAAATACACAAGTATTAGTAAGCCCAAGAATTGGCTTTAACTGGGATGTTAGCAAAGATAAATCTACGCAGTTACGTGGTGGTATTGGCGTGTTTACAAGCCGTGTACCTTGGGTATGGCCAGGTGGTATGTATATTAGAAATGGCTTGAACGGTAAGTTTAACGTAGGTTTTGGAATAGGAGAGCAAGAAGTACTAGGTGAACCACAAGAATGGTTGGATAACTTAGCCAATACTTCAGCAGATCCTGGTGGAGATGTAGATTTGTATGAAGAAGACTTTAAATATCCACAAGTATTTAGAGGTAGTATTGGCATTGATCAAAAATTACCTTGGGGTATGATAGGTTCTGCTGAGTTTATCTACACCAAAACTTTAAATAATATCAAGATTACTGATGTAAACCTAAAGCCAGCCATTGGTAACTTAGAAGGTGCTGACAGCAGACCTATATTTGATCTAAACGATAAAATCGCATCAAATACAGATTATGAGAACCTAACTTTTGTTGAAAATACCAATAAAGGATATACTTGGAACTTTACGGCTTCTGTAGCAAAACCATTCGATAATGGCTTAACTGCAAGTTTGGCTTACTCATTTACCCGTGCCGAAGCCTTGGTAGATGGTACAGGCTTTATTAACCGTACCAACTGGGAAAATTTGTTGAGCGTAAACGGTAATAACAATGCGGGTCTGATCCGTTCTTTTTATGATGTAGGCTCTAGAATAGTAGCTTCTTTGTCTTATAGAAAAGAATATGCGAACAACTTTGCAACGACTATTTCTTTGTTCTACAATGGGCAGGCTGGCCAACCTTATTCTTATGTATATAATGATGAAGGTTTATTGACCAACCAATCAGAAGAAAGTACGCAATTAATTTATGTACCTGCAGACCAAAGCGAGATTTTATTGGTAGATCAATTAAATGATGAAGGAGGAGTTATTAAAACAGCGCAACAACAATGGAATGAGTTGGATGCTTTTATTGCCAACGATGAGTACCTAAGTAGCCGAAGAGGAGACTATGCAGAAGCAAATATGTCTAGAACGCCTTTCCAGAATGTAATTGACTTAAAAGTTCTACAAGATTTTTACATTGAAACTGGAAACGGAACTCGCCATACGTTACAACTTTCTTGGGACGTGTTCAACTTCACCAACTTCTTGAATAAAGATTGGGGTAGAAGATATTTTGTTGGAGGACGCACTGTAGAGTTAATAGATTTCCAAGGTTTTGTAGGTGATACCAACCAACCAACTTTTACATTTAATGATCCAGGTACTGTTTACGACATTGTGCAGTCTGGTATTTACAGTGCGCGTTGGTATTCTCAAATTGGCTTAAGGTACAGCTTTTAATTAAAAAATTGGCTAAGCATAATGTATTATTAAATGATATTATCGCTGGCCGAACACCAACAATCAATACTCACAGATCAATTGTTTAAACTACAACCAACAAGAGGGAGCCAAACGGCTCCCTTTTTTTATGAAAAAAAAATCGATACAGATCAAAACTTTTTTTGAGTGGCTTTCATCTTAAAAGCATATCATTAGCAAATACCTTATCTCTAAGTTGGAAACCATAGAAAGCATAAAGCTGGTACAGGCCGTAAAAGAAGGCAACGCAAAGGCCTTTAACCATTTAGTGAATAATTGGTACCAAAAGATCTACAACTATGCACTTAAGTTTATTGGAGATCACGAGCGAGCCATGGAGATTACCCAAAAAACCTTTATTGCGGTGCATCAGCATATTGGTCAGTTAAAAGATGCTAAATTATTTAAGTCATGGTTGTACCAAATCGCCATAAACTACTGTAGGGAAGAAGGCAGAAAACAAAAACGCAAATGGATTTTCCCTTTTGTGAGCTTTAAACAACAAGATAGCCAATTTGCAGAGGTACAAGATTTTATAAAAACACCACAAGCTAATCTAGAACAGGAAGAACTGAATGAGCTACTCCTTAAAGCCTTGGCGCTTTTACCCGAAGATCAGCGAGCAGTAGTGATCATGAAGGAATACGAAGGACTCAAGTTTAGAGAAATAGCCCAAGTATTAAATGTCTCTGAAAATACAGCCAAATCGAGAATGTACTACGGCTTAAAGCACCTTAAAAAAACTTTTGACGAGTGGAACATCAATAAAGAAAACACCTACTATGAATACTGAAAAAGACATAGCGCAATTAATGGATTATCTCTATGGAGAGATGAACACCAGCGAAAAGGCAATTTTTGAAAAAAAATTAGCAGAAAATCCCGCTTTGCAAGCAGAGCTAGACAATCTTAAAAGTACAAAGCAGCTGCTTGGCAAAAGTAAAGAAGAAGTGCCAACTCAGCCATTGGTCATTAATCCGGTATTGCAGGTTTATAAAAGTAAAGATCAATATTGGAGGCGTTGGGCAGGGGTAGCCGCTTCGCTTTTGCTGATTTTACTCACCGCAGCCTGGTGGAACTTGAGCATTTCGGTAGGGGATGGCTCGATAACCATAAGCTTTAATAAATCGCAGCAAAGTAAATTGTTAAAGGAAAAAGTAGCTGTTGAGGAAAACCTAAATGCACAAAGATTAGAGCTCAACGAATATTTAAAAAATAGGGTTGCGGCGCTTCGGGACAGCCTAGATAAGCAATTTTTAATGAGAAAGACCCAGTTATCAGAAGTTTCCTCAAGTCAAATCGCCGATCATAACAACAGGGATTTTATCACTAAAGAAGAGCTCTCTGTAGTGCTAAATTCAATTAATCAAGAGCAATCTGAAAATATAGCTATTTTGATCAATGCTTCTGCTGAAAACCAAAAGCAGTACTCACAAAGCCTAGTAACTGAACTGGCGACCTATATGGAAGCTAAAAGAGAGAGCGATTTAGAGCTGATCAATTATGCCTTGAATGAAATGCAGATGAGGTCTGCAACAAAACAAGAACAAACTGAAATGGTTTTGGCCAAGCTATTAGAAAAATGGGAAAATGAATAATAGTTAAGTATCTGACTTACAGATCCTGAAACAGATTAAGAAAGATTTTTTCTAACTACTATACATGCAATAATTATATCGTCCGAAATTGCATTGCGGATGTATAGTAGTAAAAGAATTTTCAATTAGTAAAAAGTCATTAAATATAAAATCATGAATATCATCAACTACAAAGCGCTAATAGGCTTGGTAATTTTGCTTTGCCTTATTGGGAAACCAAACTATACTATGTCTCAAAATACAGATATGCAGCGAGATTTAACTGTAATTGAGGCAGTTATTTCAGAAATAGTTAATAGTGAGTTTAGGGAAAATAATCGTCTAACAAATAAAAAAGCCCAAGCAAGTTATGTAGACGGAAGGGGAGTTTTGGCTACGGTTCCGATATTTAATACACACATTTTTGGAGTTGGAGAAAGGAATGTAGTTGAAATAAAAACAGATTCAGGAAAAGAGGGAAATGTGTTTGTGCGTTCGAGCGCGCCCTCACTTTCTAAAGAAGAGCAGCAAGAAAAAGAGGAAGCAATGCTTCTGAAATTAGAGCGGGTAGCTCGAACCTTTTTGGTCAATTACGGAGATTTGGCCCGTGAGCTTCCTGAGAATGAGAAAATTATTCTTCTTTTTAAAAAACAGCAGCGTACTGCATACAGAATTTTTACAGAAAATACGCTTAGCATAGGTGCTGATCAAGATTCTAATTCAGATGAATCGATCATACAATTTTCTGCAGAAGTTCTAAAAAGCGATGTGACAAAGCTGAAAGCCGCCAAACTTACCGAAGATGAGTTTTGGGAAAGAGTGGTATTGAAAAAAGTACGGGCCAATAATACTTCAAAAGATAGGCTCGAATTTAATGTGCTGGCCAAAATTTTTGAGGGTAAACTTTCTGAACAGCAAGAGGCCGTAAGTGAAGAAGTAGATGATGTGATCATTGTTGGGCTCGGCAATAGAGACCGAGTAGACTATGAACTGGTAAGTGGCCTAGGTGTAGTTTACAACTTAAAGCTTAACATGCCTTTTACAGCTCCCAACATTTTTATAAAAGGCCTTAATTTAGATAAAGGCGAGGAGGAAAAAGAAAAGACCCGAGAACAGCAGAGCGATAGAGATGAGCAATTAGAAGATATGGCTAAAGAGTTGGTTGAAAATATAAAAGAAGATATGATTGCCTATGGTAGAACGCTTAGGTCTTTATCTCAAGATGAAATGTTAATTGTAGAAATAAACCTACCAAGATGTTACGAATGCGAACTGCCAGCAACCTACCAACTTTCAGTAAATAAAGAAGTGCTTGAAAAGTACGAAAAGCGAAAAATAGCTTTAGAAGCTGCCATTGATCAGATAGTGATCAAGGAAAAAGGCAAGGCAAAAGACACACGTAACTACAGAAACTTTTACTTCGATTGGAGAGAATAAATCGTGGCTGGTGTTCAAAACTTTGATTCAGGAAAAACAAAAGCCTCAGAAGTCTAAACTTCTGAGGCTTTAATATTTAGAATCTTATTAAAATTTTTTTAATTGATGGCTAGTAACAAATTAAATGACTACCTCAAATCTACCACGTCTACGTCACCATAATTCTCTTCATTAAAAACAAATACATTGTCATTAATTTTTGGGTCAGGCCTAAAATCAGTAATGTAGTAGGTGTATTGCCTGCCATTTCTGTAGAAGAACTTCCAGCTATTCAAGGTTTTGTTTTGCTTATGTATGGCCAACTCAATTTTGAAATAGCTCAAATCGGTGTCTTCTGGATTAAGCTCAATGATTTCGTGCACTTCACCATCGATTTTTTTCTCCTCTACAAATCTGTACTTAAAGCCCTCTTTGTACATGTTAGGTACTTCTGTAGGAGATAGCGATTCGGGATCGGGCTGGTAATCTGTAATGGTTACCTCATTTACTTCTTTAAGATATACCCAAACGGTTTCTTCATTGTTAAACACAACTTGATCGTCTAGATTGATTTTGTATTTGTTTTGCTTTACGATGATGTTGCCTTTAACGTCTTCAGACAAATCGTCATCAGAACTTTCTATTTTGTAGCTAAAATTAGCCTTAAAGGCTGGAATGAGCCTGTATTTTTCACTCATGGCGTCTAGTATGCGCTTTGCCTTAGGGTCGTACTGCGCAAACAAGGTCGTACTGCTCAATAGAACAGTGATCGATAAAATAATTTTGATTGCTTGTTTCATAAAATATAAATCCTTCTGATTGCTTACTTCAATTGATTATTGGATAGCTATACGAAGTTATCAATAAAACGTTTAACCATTTAATCTAAACTTTTCAAGATTAGTTCTAGTTCCTCTAGATTCATTACCAATACTTGTCTGGCCTTACTGCCCTCAAATGGACCAACAATTCCAGCGGCTTCTAATTGGTCTATAATTCTACCCGCCCTATTGTAACCCAAGCTAAGCTTTCTTTGTACTAAAGAAGTGCTTCCTTGCTGATGGGCAACAATCAATCTAGCGGCATCATCAAACAGATCATCCCTGTTTTTAAGGTCGACCTTGGTCGGGTCTTTATCTTCGGTTTCTACTTCGGGCAGGAGATAAGGTGTGCCGTAAGCTTGTTGGTTGCCTACAAACTTACAGATATTTTCTACCTCATCGGTATCTACATAGGCGCATTGTAGCCTTATTATATCAGAACTATTAGAGAGCAACATATCGCCCATACCTACTAGCTGATCAGCACCGCCTGTGTCTAAAATGGTTCTAGAGTCAATTTTAGAAGATACTTTAAACGATAGTCTAGCAGGGAAATTCGCTTTGATAATACCCGTAATTACATCAACAGAAGGTCTTTGTGTGGCTATGATCAGGTGGATACCGATGGCCCTAGCAAGCTGTGCAAGCCTAGCTATGGGCATTTCCACTTCTTTACCAGCGGTCATCATTAAATCAGCCAACTCGTCTATTACTAAGACAATATATGGCAAAAACCTATGGCCTTTCTCCGGATTGAGCCTTCTGTTAACAAATTTTCTGTTGTATTCTTTAATATTTCTCGCACCGGCTTCTTTTAAAAGATTGTATCTAGTGTCCATTTCAACGCAAAGCGAATTGAGTACACTAACCACTTTTTTGGTGTCGGTTACAATAGCATCTTCTTCATCGGGCAAGGCAGCTAGAAAATGCTTCTCTATACGGTTAAAAAGCGTAAGTTCTACTTTTTTAGGATCGACCAAAACAAATTTTAGCTCTGCGGGATGTTTCTTAAAAATAAGTGAGGCGAGGATTACATTTAAACCTACAGATTTACCTTGACCTGTTGCCCCTGCCATAAGCAAGTGGGGCATTTTGGCTAAATCGGTCACGAACACTTCATTAGAAATGGTTTTGCCCAAAGCAATGGGCAGTTCCTTTTGGCTGTTCATGAATTTCTCGGTAGAAAGCACCGAGCGAATCCCCACCATTTCGCGGTTTTTGTTGGGTACTTCTATACCAATGGTACCCTTCCCGGGGATTGGAGCAATGATCCTGATGCCCAAAGCGGCCAAATTCAGTGCAATATCATCTTCTAAGTTTTTGATCCTAGAGATTTTAATACCTGCATCGGGTACAATTTCGTAGAGGGTTACCGTCGGACCAATAGTAGCCCTAATAGAAGATATGCCAATTTTAAAGTTATTGAGTGTCTCGACAATTTTATCTTTGTTGCTCTGTAGTTCTTCGGTGGTCACTTTTACTTTACCTCCTGAAGAAGGGTTGAGCAGTTCTAATTTAGGAAACTCATAATTAGAAAGTTCAAGCCTAGGATCGTATAAGTCTAAATCATCGATGGATAATTGATCGCCGGGCTTTTTGGAATCGTCAACTGTTTTTTCTTTAAAATTGGTTTTGTCCTCAACACTGAAAGAAGGCTCTTGGGTATTGCCTTTTTCTTCAGAAGAACCTGGATTAGAAGGCGATACTGAAAGTGGCAGCGATTTACCTGGTATAGGATGATTGCCTTGGTTTTCCTGACTTTTTCTTTCTGGCAACTGTCTGCCTGAGTTGCCCACATCTAAAGATTTATGTCTATTGATTTCAGGCTCGTCTTCAACTATAATGTGCTCTTCCTCTTTTTCGGGCGCTCGTTTGTTCTGTACCATCAACTCATTTTCTTCGTGTGCTTCTTCATCTTCTAGATCCTCGTCATCTGTTCCTCTATTAATGATGGAAGATGTGCGCTCTTTGATATTTTCGGTTGCAGAACGCATCTCAGAAAGCATTTCTTTTCTTATGAAGTAAATCGAAAATACTCCCATTGAGAAAATGAGAAAGAACATAGTACCCCAACCTACCAAACTATCAAAAACCTCTGCTGCCCGTAAGCCTATACCTCCGCATAAAAAGTTAAGACTGCCCGGCTCTGCTGATTTTTGCACCACATAGCCAAGAAGCAAGCTGATCCAAAACATTAAGAAAATAACTATTTTGAATGTCTTGCCTACGGGTAAAATGTTTTTTTGAAAAACAGTCTCATAGCCCAAAGCAAATAGGGGAGGTACAATCAAAATGGAAGATATGCCAAACCACTCATAAATAAATAAGTGGGCGAGACCTGCCCCTGCTAAGCCGAGCCAATTTCTCACTTCTTTACCCGAAACAATCAGTTCGCCAAAGCTGGTAGACTCTACTACGCTTTGATCGGCTTGTCCTGTAAATATGTACGAAATCAGCGAAAGACAAAGAAAAAGTGAAAAAACGAACAGGAGTAAACCCGCACTGGTTTTGAAGCGCTTGTCTTCTAAAAAACTGAGGTCAAAACGAAACCCACCCGAAGAAGATGATGAAGTTTTTTTTCGTTTAGTATCCCTGACAGTGCTACTTCCCTTCTGCCTTTTATTTGTGCTGCGCCTGTAAGAATTTCTTTTGGTCGCCATTTAAAAAGTTTTGACAAAAATCTTAAATTGCCTTAAAGCAAAAAATATTGTTTTGTTTGTAAAAGTCGAATTTGTAACCCAATTTCCACTTAAAACAAAGTTAAGTGGGAAAATATCAACATCAAATTTACAAAAAAAATCAATGTAGGCAGACTTTTGTAAAAGTGTAAAATGAAATCACTCTTATTTTGTTGATGCGATGTAGGCCATCTTTTATTCTTCACGACTTTCCTAGACCTCATATTAAAGTTGTCGATAAAGCCATTAACAAGGTAGATACCAATAATGGCAGATACCGATAAAGGCATTGAAAACGACAGAGTTCGGTAATAGTGGTTGCCACTTATCCGTCTCCCCTATACTTTAACACCAATTCATTTTTTAGTTCGAAGAGGCCTTTTTCTAAACCTACCGGGTATTGGTGTGGGTTGGCGAAACGTTTGATGCTACTATGCAGCGAGTCCAACTCTTGCTTTACGTATTTTTTAATATCGGTTAGTTCGGGCTTTTTATAAACGTTTTCTCCTTTCACGAATACTTTTTGAAGTAATTCGCGGCTTTCAGTACCTTTCCTGATTTTTTTTCTACGCGTAGCATCCATAGGGTCTATGATTACGGGCTCATCGGTAGGTGGTTCTGCTTCGTTGTAAATCATATCGGCAATGCTTTCTCCTCGAATGTAATAGCGCCTTACTTGTTGAACACCGGGGTTGGAGGTTTTAATGGCCTGTTCTGAAAGTTTCACTTTATAGTCCCATTGGTCTTGGTCATTTTTAATGGCAGAAATTTTATAAACCCCGCCTAGGGCAGGCTGATCATAAGCCGTGGCTAACTTAGTGCCCACACCCCAAACATTAATTTGTGCATCTTGCTGGTTTTTTAAACTTGCAATAATGTGCTCATCTAGATCATTGCTCGCCACAATAGATGCATTGGGAAAGCCTGCTTCGTCGAGTAATTTTCTGGCTTCTATGCTTAAGTAAGCAAGGTCGCCTGAATCTAGGCGTATGCCCACCATTTCAAAACCTTCTTTCCGCAATTTTTTACCGGTCTCAATGGCTTTTTTCACGCCTTCTATGGAGTTGTAGGTATCTACCAAAAAAATACAATTATTGGGCAGGGCTTCAGCGTACTTATCAAAGGCTTCTTGTTCATCGTCAAAAGACATGATCCAACTGTGTGCGTGTGTTCCTTTTACGGGTATGCCGAAGAGTTTTCCGGCGAGTACATTGGAGGTGGCGCCACATCCGCCAATAAAGGCCGCTCTTGAGGCAGCCAAGGCCCCATCAATGCCTTGCGCGCGGCGCATGCCAAATTCTAAAACAGGGTCTCCCTTAGTAGCTATGTTCAATCTTGCCGCTTTGGTAGCGATCAATGTCTGAAAATTAATGATGTTTAGCAGTGGAGTTTCCAACATCTGACATTGAAATAGTGGCCCTTTGATCCTTACTAAAGGTTCGTTCGGAAAAATGACCGTTCCCTCGGGTACAGCATCGATATCGCATGAGAACCTCATTTCAGATAGGTATTTCAAAAAACCCTTATCAAATAATTTTTTTCCGTCATTGCCTTTAATTTCGGCTAAATAATCTAAGTCACTTTGGTCAAACTGAAAACTTTCTAAAAAATCTACCACATATTCTAACCCACAGGCAATGGCATAGCCTCCTTGAAAAGGATTCTTTCTAAAGTATAAATTAAAAACAGCTTCTTTTTCCGTGGTGCCGCTTTTCCAGTAACCGTAGGCCATGGTTATTTGGTAAAGGTCGGTAAGCAGAGCTAAAGAGGTATTGTAAATATCTTTCTTTAAGTGCATAAGTTATGGGATTAAAACTAGGGTTGTTTTATTTGGTACTTGAAAAAATAAATAGCAAGCTGTTATTTTCCATCGTCGCTGCTGTCTTCAAAAATTTTTTTATAGAGGTCGGGCCTTCTTTGTTTGGTTCTCTCCATGGCTTTTTCTAGTCGCCAAGCCTCTATTTTGGCCTCGTGGCCCGATAAGAGTACTTCAGGCACTTTGAGCCCCTTATAATCGGCAGGCCTTGTGTAAACGGGTGGTGCCAGTAAACCATCTTGATAAGAGTCTGTTAAGGCGGAAGTCTCATCCGACAAAACGCCGGGCAGCAAACGTATCACAGCATCTGCCACAACGGCAGCGCCCAGTTCCCCACCGGATAATACATAATCGCCAATACTGATTTCTCTGGTGACATGCATGGCCCTGATGCGCTCGTCAATGCCTTTGTAGTGCCCGCAAATGATCATCAAATTGTTTTTGAGTGAAAAATGGTTGGCAATTTTTTGATTAAAAGTCTCGCCGTCAGGCGTCATGTAAATGATTTCATCGTAGTCATACTCCTCTTTTAGGCCAGATATGCACTTATCTAAAGGTTCGGGCATAAGCACCATACCTGCGCCTACACCGTAGGCATAGTCGTCAACTTGTTGGTGTTTATTTATGGCATAGGCGCGTAAATCGTGCACTACTACCTCTACAATTCCCTTTTTTTGGGCACGGTGTAAAATAGACTGGTTAAATGGGCTATACAGCAGTTTGGGCAGGCACGTAACAATATCTATCCGCATATTCTCTAAATTTTTTCAAAAGTAATCTATTATTTAATAATCGAGATGCAATGCACTGTTTGAAATGAACACCTTGTGACATTTACTGTTCGGTTTGTATGCCATCTGCCTTTAAAACTAAGATTTTTTTAAAGTACCTCTGGCGCAGTACGCAAGGCAATCGACCCAGCTAAGGAATGGCCTTACGATATTTTCAAGTAATTTCATAAGGAAGCAAAGTTTCTAAATACAGAATATTTATTAAATTGGATTTAATACCTATCTTAAAGAGAACGATTGAAAAAAAAGCAAACTTAGCGCTTTTAACTGATGTTCATATTCTAATATTTACAACCATTTTCGATATAAACTAAATGATAAAGCAAGTTAGAGCAGCTTTCAGCTCTCCTAAAAGACTACTGCACAGATAAACTCAAAGTAATTGTTATTAAAATGACCGACTAGTGAAGAGATTTTTGTTTGGTTGCATATTGAGCGTTTTTTGGATTACAGGTTTTGTGTCTGTACAAGCACAGGAGCTCATTGGCAATTTTGATATTATTAAAAAGTCAAAAAAGCCCATCGTGATTCCTTTTAAACTGGTGCATAACCTGATTTTGATTCCCATGCGCATCAATGATTCGGACACGCTACAGTTTGTACTAGATACTGTGGTAAGTACCGCAATTATTACAGGTTTGCCCAATGGCGAACACCTTTCATTGAACTATACCAAAGAAATTGAGCTGAGCGGTTTGGGAGAAGGAGAATCGGTTAAAGCACTGTATTCTACCGGCAATACCTTGCAACTCGACGGCGCCGTAGGATACAACCACGAAGTACTTTTTTTACTAGAGGATGTTTTTCACCTTTCTTCTAGTATGGGTACATTCGTTCATGGTCTCGTAGGCTATGATATTTTTAAGAACTTTGTGGTAGAAATCAACTATGTTAAAAAGAGGTTGATCTTACACGACCCTGACCGTTACAATAAAAAAATTGATAGGAGGCTTGCAAAGGGCAAGGACATAAAAGGCGTTGTGCCCATAGTGATAGAGAAATCGAAACCATACATGACAGCCCTCGCTACGCAGAAAAACGGAGAGACCCTTCAATTAAAGTTATTGATTGACTCCGGAGCCAGCCATGCAGTATCTTTGTATTCAGTAACCAACGATGACATAGAAGTGCCCAGAGAAAATATACGATCTTTTTTGGGTGCGGGGTTAAGTGGAGAATTGTACGGATACATCGCTAGGTTAAAAGACATCAAAGTAGGTAAATATGGATTTGAGGAACTTGTGGCCACCTATCCTGAGGAAAAGGGGATTAGAAAAGCGGTAATGAGTAGTGACAGAAATGGAAGTTTGGGCTCTGAGATTTTGAGAAGATTTAAAGTGGTTTTTAACTACAAGCGCAACTACATGATGCTCAAACCCAACAGAGATTTTAAGAAACCATTTAATTACAACATCAGTGGCATTGAAGTAACTACACCAGTTCCAGGCATTCCTATTTATGAAATTTCTCAAGTGAGGGAAGACTCTCCCGCAGAAAAAGCAGGGCTCTCTAGTGGTGATCAACTCATTATGATCAATGGAGTAAATGTGACACGCTTTTCGCTTAATGAGATTATAGACATACTACAAAATAGGGCAGGGAGAAAACTACGTGTTTTCGTGCAGCGCTACAATAAATACATTAAAGCAGAATTTGATATGAACGATAATATTTAATCTATTCTGGTTTGATTGGCTCTTCTACTTCGTCGTTATCGCTATTGTTTGCACTGTTTTCATTACTTACTGAATTGCTATCATCTGTGGCTTGATTACCGCTCGCTTCCCTAGCCTCAACAGCATCAGAATTTTCTTCGTGTTCTTCATCTTGTTTAGGCAGAAAAGTTTTCTGAAAAATCATGATTGTAACCACGCCGATAAAAATAGAGGAGTCGGCCACATTAAATATGGCGCTAAAAAAAAGGAAAGGATCTCCGCCCCAAACAGGCACCCACTCAGGTATGTTTCCTTCTATCAAAGGGAAATAAAGCATATCGATGACCTGACCGTGAAACCAAGGAGTAAAAGCGCCCTCAATCACATTGTTCTCTAAGAAAACACCGTAAAAAATACTGTCGATTACATTGCCGACTGCACCTGCTAAAATTAAGGCCAAACAAATAATAAAACCCTTGTGGGCACCTTCTTTCACCTTTAAAAAGAGGTAATAGCCAATGCCAATACTAGCAATAATTCTAAACGAAGTAAGCAAAAATTTGCTGTATTCGCTTTCGAAGTTAATGCCAAAGGCAATGCCCGGGTTAAGTACATAGTATAACTTAAACCAGTCACCCCATACAGCTATTTGACCACTATAGCCAAGTTCCATATTAAAATGCACTAAGAGTTTAGTGGTTTGGTCTAAGATGATAATCAAGATTGCAATCAGATAGAACCTGAAATACTGCATTATTAATTTATTTACCTAGCTTAAGTGAAATATATTACTACAGGTAACAATAGAGGTTTAGCTGGAAGTAATACAAGAAAAATATTTGCGTAAAAATATAAATTATTTCAAAATAACTTTCTTTAAATAGCAGCCATGCTCAAAAAGAAAAAATCTTAAAGAGTAATATATGTCAAGGTTATTAAAAAAATTGTTTTGAGTATGATACTTGTTAGTTTAAGTTCGTAAGTAGTAAAAAAGCTCAATACAGTTAGATAGGCTACATTTTAAAGATTTGAAAATAAATTAGAGCTACGAGATTTACATTACTTTTTGATTTTTTATAGCTGCGCATAGAGCGCTAAATTTTTTTAGAAAAACAATTTTTTATGCTGTCTTTCAAAATAGGGAATCGCTTATTGGTCTTTTTGTTATTGTTTTTTTCAATACCTATGGTTTCTCAGGCACAGGTAACCGCTAAAAAGCTATTGCCCAGAAACATTAATATCAGTTATCTGAACCAGTTAGCACCAAGCGTAAGCGGCGATGGCAACCATCTCGTTTTTTTATCGGATCAGGTCTCTAGTAAGCGCTTAAATATGATGTATTCAAGAAGAACGGGCCCTCAAACCTGGAGTGATCCCGAGGTAATCAAGGAAATTGACAATTCTTTTGAAATCAACCATTTAAGGGGCTATAGCATCAGTTTCGATGGTAAGATTGTATTCTTTACCACCTTAAAATCTGGTGGTATTGGCGGTTATGATGTTTGGATGATACAGAGGCAGGGCAATGGTTGGAGTCAACCACAAAACCCTGGTAAGCCACTTAATACTTCAGGGCATGAGGCCGATGCTTCCCTTTCGGCAGATGGTAAAACCATCTACTTTACGCGCTGCGAAAAAGTAAACATGAACAGCACAGAGAACTGCACAATTTATTATGCTACTAAAAAGAATAGCTTTCTCTGGAATGAACCCATTGCGCTGCCGGCAAACATCAATACAGGTAATGCTGTATCCCCGAGGATTCTTTCAGACAATGAAACGCTCTATTTTAGTGCTGATAAGGCGGGAGGACAAGGCGGATATGATTTGTATATGAGTAGAAAAGATGGAGAAGGATGGACAGGTCCTGTGGCCTTGGACTTTATCAATTCTGAAGTAGACGACAGATATGTTGGCCTCACTGCCAAAGGCGATATTTTGTTCTATTCAATGAAATACAAAGACAAGGACAAACTGGTAATGGCCATGATTCCTGAAGAATACCAACCATTAAAAATTTATCAAATCAATGGTAAGGTGACTACAGAGAATGACCAACCACTTGAGGCTATAGTGCAGGTTTACGATGTAGATAGTAAAAAACTGGCTACTGCGGTAAGGGCTGCGCAAAATAGTGGAGCGTTTTATCTTTTGTTGAAAGGTGGGGCTAAATACGATTTGTCTATCAACCCATCAAAATCTGACTATTTGTTCCATTCAGAAATGATAGATTTAAGCGAGCTGGAAAGTTCTAACTTTGAACGCAAAACAGTGAGCCTAAAAAAAATACAGAGTGGGCTGGTTTTTACAGCAAGCAATATTGCTTTTCAACCAAACTCAGCAGAGCTACAAGAAAGCAGTTTGGCAGAAATTAGGCGTTTGTCTTTGCTTCTCAGAAACAATCCGGGAGTGAATATGGAAATAGGCGCGCATCTTGGCGAGTATCTCTCAGACTCCATTCCATCTTCTCCTGAGCTTACAGAGGTGAAAATTGACACTGTGTTAAACCCAGCCTATGAGTACTTTAAGGCAGACAGTTTAATGGCCGCTAATAAGTTAAAGGAATTGAGGGCCAAACTGCCATTGTCAGCCAATGTTAGCAATATGTTGGTAGACTCTGTTGGCGTTGATACAGAAGTTAATTTGGTAGCAGAACAAATAGCCAAGCTAGAGTTTTTTATGCAGCAAATGCCAGTAGAAGCGCCTTTTAACATAACAAAAACCTACCACAACGACCGTACAGAAAAGGAAGCTGAGGCGGTATATCAGGCATTATTAGACATAGGCGTACCAGAAGATAGGATTTCTTTTAAAGGCTACGGTATCTCTGCACCCATTGCAGATGCTGCCACAGAAAACGCTAGCGAGGTGAATCGGCGGGTTGAGGTGAGTTTGGAATAGAGTTGTCTATTTTTTTTCGGTTTTAATCTCTGGTGTAACTAAGTTTCTACGAGACTCTTCTTCAATTAAAAATCAAAAGCTAAATAATTGAACTACAATTCTTGTATTATTGGTTAATTTTAAAATAGCTAATCATACATCTTATGGATTCAAAAATTAAACTCGAACTTTTTAGAAAAATAGATAGCCTACATGGTGAAAAACTCGAAAGGCTGTATGGTATATTTCTTAATTTTCTGAATGAAGAATCTACCAAGTACGATGATGAGCTGACAGCAGAAGCCATCAACAGTATACAAGTAGGTTTAAGTCAATTGGAAAGGGGAGAAGGCAAAGCGCACTCAGATGTAATGAATGAATTTCGCAAGAAATATAGCAAAGGCAACTAATGCAACCGCAGATTTTTTGGTCGAAAAGAGCCTCTGACGATTTTGATGAAATCTTGTCCTACCTCTATGATAATTAGGGTGAAAAAACAACCCTAAAGTTCATTGATAAAATCGATGAACTGATTCATTATATTTCTCAAAACCCTTTTATTTATCCTCTAGTTGAAGACAACATTCGTAAATGTGTAATCAATAAATATACTACGCTATATTACAGGGTTAAAGATGATGCTATTGAAATCATCACGCTATTTGGCAATAGGCAAAACCCTGATAAAAAGAAATTGAAGTAATAATTTACTCGGTGATTCAACTAGCCTGTTACTTTTAAAATATTAAGTATTGTTTTTTAGCCGCTTGAGCTAAAAAATTAAAGCTACAGACAAGATTGAATCTAATAGAACAAAATTCCTCCAATAGCCTTATCCGACATTATAAATTTTACAACAGCAATATATTTTAAGCACATCCCAACTATTTTTTGCACTAATCAAATATTTTTTTGTAAGAATTTTACAAGATAATATGTAACTTTCAGTCAGGCATTGCCTTTTCTTTCTTAAAAATTAAAAAGCATGACTGCAAAATACTTTGATGCCCAGCACCTGCGCTTCGTTTTATTTGATTTATTAAAAGTCCAAGAGCTCAATCGTTTTCAATACCACGCCGATTACGATAGGGAAACCATGGAAATGACCATAGATGCAGCACAGCAATTGGCAGACAAGCACTTACTGCCTTGGTTAATGGAAATGGACAAACAAGAACCCGTGTACCAAGAGGGCGGAATTAAAGTACATCCTCAAGTAAAAGAAATGATCAAGGCTTTTGCCGAAGGCGGCTGGATTTCTGCGGTGTACCCCTATGCAGAAGGCGGGCAGCAGTTGCCTTACATGTTGTCTTTTGCGGCTTCTTACATTTTTGGAGCAGCCAATTATTCAGGCAGTGTGTTCCCCTACCTTACCTCTGGCGCCGCCAATTTGATCAGGAATTTTGCCAGCCAAGCACTAAAAGACCAATTTATTCCCAATATGTTTGCAGGTAAATGGCAAGGTACTATGGCATTGACCGAGCCCGAAGCAGGCAGTTCCCTATCAGACATTACTACCATAGCTTACCCCACAGAAGTAGGACATTATCTCATAAAAGGACAAAAAATCTTTATTTCAGCCGGTGATCACGATGCCGTTGAAAATATAGTGCATTTAATGCTGGCCAAAATTGAAGGAGCGCCTAAGGGTACCAAAGGCATTTCTTTATTCATAGTGCCTAAAAAAAGAGAAGAAAACGGAAGCTTAAAAAGCAATGATGTAACTACGGCAGGCATTTTTCATAAAATGGGTTATAAGGGTGCGCCCATTGCCCACTTGATCATGGGAGAGCAAGATAATTGCCATGGCTATTTGGTTGGTGAGCCTCATAAAGGCTTGTCTTATATGTTCCAAATGATGAATGAAGCCCGCGTAGGAGTGGGATTAAACGCTGTTTCTATTGCCTCCGCGGCTTATCAAACGAGTTTGACTTATGCCAAAGAGCGCAAGCAGGGCAGACTCCCTAGTAGAAAGGATGTTAATTTACCTCAGGTTGGCCTTATACAGCATGCAGACATTAAGCGCATGTTATTGCAGCAAAAAGCTATGGTAGAAGGTACCTTGGCACTGCTCATGCAATGTGCTTACTTTGCAGATTTAGAAAGAGTTGCAGAAGGCGAAGAGAAAGAAAAAGCCAAGTTGCTCTTAGATTTACTCACACCTGTAGCCAAATCTTATCCATCAGAAAAAGGCTGTTTAAGTACCAGTGCTGCCATACAGATCATGGGTGGTTATGGTTACTGCAGCGATTTTCCAGCAGAACAGTTTTACAGAGAGGCTAGGATTCATCCTATACATGAAGGCACAACGGGTATACATGCGCTTGATTTATTGGGTAGAAAGGTTTGGTTGCACGAGAGTAGAGGATTTAAATTGCTGCTGCAAGAAATGGGGGCATGTGTGGAAAAAGCTTATGCCTATGTACAATTAAAGGAACATGCAAAACAACTGCAAGAAGCCTTACAATTGCTGAGAAATACGACTGTAACCCTAAGTAAATTACTTAAAGAAGAAGGCGCTGAAGTCATGTTGGCCGATGCTACCCTTTATCTTGAGATGTTCGGTACTGTTTCGATAGCTTGGCAATGGTTGAATATGGGTGTCGTAGCTGCCCAAAAACTTGAGCAGGCTAAGGCCTCAGAGAAAGACTTTTTAGAAGGTAAGTTATACACCTTACACTATTTTTATCAGTATGAATTACCGACTATAAAAACTCTGGCAAACAGGCTTTGCGAAAACGACCAATTGACCATGCAAATAGAAGAAAGGCATTTTTGATTACCTTTTCTCTATTACTGCCATGGTAATGCGGCTGGTACAAACCAATTTACCTTCTTCATTGGTAATGTTGATTTGCCAAACATGCGTGCTCCTACCGATGTGCAAAGGCGTGGTTTTTCCGTAAACAAAGCCTTCTTTTGCTGCGCGTATGTGGTTGGCATTGATCTCTAGGCCTACGCATGCATATTTTTCCTGATCTACACTTAAAGTCGCGGCAACACTTCCTAGTGTTTCTGCCAGTACAACGGAGGCGCCGCCATGTAGCAATCCCATTGGTTGCTTGGTACGGTCATCTACCGGCATTTTGGCGCAAATGTAGTCTTCTCCCACTTCAGTAAACTCTATGCCTAAGTGGGTTGCCATCGTTTTTTTACCGCTATTTAAATGTTTAGGGGTGATGTGCTTTGGAATCATTTTGATATTATAATGTTAAATGTATAATAATTTTTGCGGGAAGCTATTGCTTAAATATAAATCTACCTACTTTTGCAGCTTTATTTTGAGCAGCAAGCAATTTTTAACTAATCTTTTCAACCTTGAAAGCTAAGAAAATATACTTGGTGCGCCATGGCGAAACCGAGTTCAATAAACTAGGAATGGTCCAAGGCTCGGGCATTGACTCCAACCTGAATGAAACAGGTAGGGCTCAAGCAAGGGCTTTTTACGAGGCATACAAAAATGTAAAGTTTGATAAGGTCTATACTTCCAAACTTCGCCGTACCCATCAGTCGGTAGAGCAGTTTATAAACAGTGGCTTGCCTTGGCAGCAATTGTACGGTTTAAACGAAATTAGCTGGGGGCATAAAGAAGGCCGTTCAACCACCGCAGCAGACAATGAGCAATATGTAAATATGCTGTATGCTTGGAGTCAAGGAGACTACACCCAAAAGGTTTATGGAGGAGAAAGCCCTGCAGAGGTGCAAGAGAGGCAAAAAATAGCTATGAAATACATTGTTGCAAACGAGGAGGAAGAAAATATTCTAGTTTGTATGCATGGTAGGGCGATAAGGATTCTGCTATGTTTGCTCACAGGTATAGAACTGAAACACATGGATCAGTTCATCCATTCTAATTTGTGCTTGTACTTACTCAATTACGAAAATGAAAAGTTTACTATTGAGCGGGCTTACGATGTAAACCACCTTCGTAATATGAGGGAAATTGTCTGAGACAAAGTTTATTCGTGGATTTGTTGATTTGAGTATTTGTATAAAAATAAGAGCCAACAAATAAACGAATTTCCAGATAAGCAAAGCACCAAAAAAACTAAGACACACCAACTGAAAATATGGCCGGGACTTTGCGAAGTTGCGGCTTTTCTCTTTTCCAACGTTTTATGGGCATAGTCTTTACAAATTGATCGGGCGCGGTAAGATTCGCCGATACAGAAAGCAGCATATCAGGTGGAAGGTTGCCCAATAGATCATTAAGTAGCTGCTCGTTTCTATAGGGCGTTTCCATAAAAATCTGTGTATTGCCTTTTCTTCCTACTTCATTTACCAACATTTTAAAAAACTGCTGCCTCTCGGGATCCTTAAGCGGCACATAACCATGAAATGTAAAGTTTTGGCCAGAAAACCCCGAGGCCATGAGGGCTAGAAAAATGGAAGAAGGGCCAGGCAAGGCTATGACCTCAATATGGTTTTTATGCGCCCAAGAAACGGCTTTGGCCCCAGGGTCTGCAATACCAGGGCAGCCCGCTTCAGAAATAATTCCTACATTGGCATCATCAGGAATCATTTCAAATACTTTTTTGAGTGAGTTGGGTTTGGTACGCTTATCTAAAATGAAAAACCTCAAATCTCGAACATTTACCCCAAGATCAAGCGAAGAGATATAGCGTCTTGCTGTGCGCTCATTCTCTACTAAGTAATATTTTGTTGCAACAATTACTTCTGAAATGATGGGGGGAATCATTTTCTGGGTTTCATCGGCTAGGTAAGAAGGGATTAGGTAAAGTTTCAAAATAGAAAAAGGTTAGATGGATTTTGATTTGATGGCAAAAATAGGGTTGGAGGTATAATCAATAAAATTAATATGAAAGTAAATAGTTGAAGGGCTATTATAAATTTATTTTCTTATCTGTATAAAAACCAAATACTTTTTGGAATCTTGTAAAAAAAAGGCCTTGTAACTATAATTAGATACAAGGCCCAGAAATTATAATCTATTCAAATTACATTTCTTCTTCTTCTAAATTCAACTGATAGAAAACTTTTTGCCCATCAGGATAAATACCTTCTAGCAAAAGCTCTTTATTGGTATTGGTGATGGCTTCGATCAGATCCTCGGGGGTTTCGAGCGGCATTTTATCTATATGTGTTATGATAAAACCCTCTTCTAGTCTTGCGTCTCGCAGTTTGCCTTCCGTAATTCTTATGATTTTTAGCCCGTTCTCTAGATTGAGTATTTCTTTGTCGCGGTCAGATATCGCAGTAATTTCTGCGCCTAATTTTTCTACTGTAACAATCCTTGTTTTTACACTTCGAATAACATCTGTAGTATTGTTGACATTTTTCAATTGCACTTCCACTTCTTTAGCTTCATTTTCGCGTTTGTACTCTACTTTTATAATATCGCCCGGGCGGTTTCTGGCAACCAACTCTTGTAGCTCAGAGGTATTGTCAACTTTTACACCATTGATTTTCAATATAACATCACCGGGAGAAATACCGGCCTCGTCGGCACCTCCTCCAGAGGTTACATTATCTATGTAAACGCCTTCCACTTTATCGAGTCCGTAAAGATCTGCTCTACGAGCATCTACATCGATGATGCTCACGCCCATTAGTGCGCGTTGTACCTCGCCAAACTCCAACAAATCATCCATGATTTTTCTAACTAAAGCCACAGGTACTGCAAAAGAATAGCCTGCATAGTATCCAGTACGTGTAGCAATGGCCGTATTGATACCAATTAAATTGCCTTTTAAATCTACAAGTGCACCGCCGCTATTGCCGGGATTTACAGCAGCATCGGTCTGTATAAAAGACTCGATGTTGAGCTGTGGCGCATTTCTAGATTTGATAATGCCAATGTTTCTTGCCTTAGCACTTACAATACCTGCCGTTACGGTAGAAGTTAAATCAAAGGGATTGCCTATGGCCAAAACCCATTGTCCGGGTTTTACATTGTCAGAGTTGCCGTAAGGAACAAAAGGCAATTCATGCTCATTGATCCTGAGTAAGGCAAGATCTGTAGTAGGATCTGTGCCTACTAAAACAGCCCTGTAGCTCCTTTTATCGTTAAGCACCACTTCAATAGCATCGGCTCCTTCTACTACATGGTTGTTGGTAGCAATGTAGCCATCTGCTGAGATGATAACACCTGAACCGGAAGACAACTTTGTGCCCGGTCCATGCGGGTTGCCTTCTTCATCGCCAAATAGATCTCTCATACCGTCTAACAGATCGCTGTAAGCACTTTTGCCGCTGTAGCGGGTTTTTATGTGCACTACCGCTGGAATAACTTTTTCTGAGGCTTCAGTAAAATTGAGTCCCTGTGGTACATAACTGTCATAATCGGGCTCAGTTTCTTTTTCGCTATCCTTATAACTTGAGAGTACCACGTGCTGCTTGTCAGAGATATTCTCTTTAATCTCTTCTTCTTGAAGCATAAGGTACCCTCCCAAGGTAAAAACGCCACTAAACACAGATGCCAGTAATATACCTAGGATAAACTTGTATTGATGCATGAGAGGATGGTTTAAATAAAAAATGAAGCAGGGTCTTAATTGAAGAGGTGCTCCTAGTAATTTTTCTTAATTTATAGATTTTGAATCTAAAACGGAAATATTAACGGCTCGGTTTCTTTTCTACTTTTTAAAAATTCGATATAAAAAAAATAACGTCTTGCATTAAACCTTTAAGAGGCCATGGCATCTAAAAGAAAATGCGAGGAAGAAACACGCTCACCAATTGAATCTTTCATGAGTTGTTATATTTCTTGTTTGAATAATAATTCTATTAACATAGCAAGTTTTGACAAAAAATATTTTGGCTGAATTTCCCGATGATACTTTTTTACTTGAAAGCTTCCTTACCGAAGACAAGAAGCATTACGCTTTTAACTTGATAGTAAGAAAGTATCAGGAAAGGATTTACTGGCACATTAGAAAGATGGTGGTTGATCATAACGATGCTGATGACCTTACCCAAGAGGTTTTCTTAAAAGTTTGGACTAAGTTGGCAGATTTTAGGGGGCAGTCAAGCTTGTTTACTTGGTTGTACAGGGTGGCTACCAATGAATGCCTTAATTTTCTCCGCAAAAAGCGCAGGAAATTTATGCTGCCCTTGCACGATGTGGCTAAAGAACTTAGCGAGAAAATAGAGCACGGGGCTTATGTTTCGGGCAGTACGGTAGAAAAAGAATTGCAAAAGGCACTGCTCAAACTGCCTGATAAGCAAAGGGTGGTATTTAACATGAAGTATTTTGAGGATATGCCCTACAAAGAAATCTCTGAAATTTTGCAAGTTTCTATAGGGGGTTTAAAGGCCTCTTATCATTTAGCAGTTAAAAAAGTATGTAATTACATAGCGATAGAAAATATTTGAGATGGAAGAAAAAAATAAAAAAATGCCTTTTACAGTTCCGGAGGGCTATTTTGAAAAGTTGCCCCAACGGATAAACCAACAAATCGTCAAAAAAGAAAAGAGCCCTTTGCAAGCTTTCTTTTCATTGAGAAGTGTGCGCTTAACTGTGCCCCTTGCTTTGGTTTTGATACTATTTCTGTGGCTCGTAGTACCTTGGCAGTCTTCTCATAAAGAAACCCAAGAGATTCTTCTAGCCCTAGAAGAATTGCCTCAAGAAGAAGTAGAGGCCTACTTGTTGGCAGAAGGTTTTACTGAGCAAGAGTTGCTAGAAGTATTTGAGACTAGCGGCCCTGCCGAAGAAGTATTGCCAAAACTGCCTTCTTTAAGTGCAGAAGAGTTGGAAGAAATGGTTGACATGCACGACATAGAAATACTTTTTTGAAAAAAAATCCACTAAATCATTAATTGTATGACACGACAAAGAAAATACACATTAAAAAACCTCACAGTTTTATTATTGCTTGCTTTGGGTACAGTGCAAGCATTTGCTCAGCCTGCCAAAGAGCGCAGGGAAAAAAAACGCGAGCAAATCGAAGAATATAAAAAACAATACATCAAAGAAGTATTGGCACTTTCAGAAGAGGATGTAGCTGTCTTTTTCCCAGTTTATGAAGCATACGAAGAAGAAAAAAAGGTGCATAGGCAAGAACTAAACGAATTAAAAAGAGGCTTTATGGCGAAATCTGATGCACAATTGGAAAATGATTTAGATGCCATTGTAGCCTTAAAAGAAGCAGAGTTGCAAACTGAAAAGAAATACCTCGAAAAGTTTAAATCGGTACTTTCTGTACGGCAAGTGGCCGCGCTTTACTACGCCGAAAGCCAATTTAAAAGGAAACTGCTTGAAAGGTACGGGAATAATTAGAGCTTAACTTAGACAAACACCCACTGTTCATGCAGTGGGTGATGTATTTCCTATAGTTTCCAACAATAATTCCCAAAATTGCTCAACGTGTCTTTGGGCAACATGCGTTTGTCCGGGTACCACACGTATGGCATACTTCCCTTTTAATTTGGTATGGGTTATGTAGAATTTGCCTGTATCATTGATGTTTTGTAGAATCTCCGCATTAATCTTATTGATTTTTTCTTCATCAGCAATTCCCTTGGGCCGGTATTGAAAACAAACCAAATTAAGGCTAACAGGTGCCAATATCTTCATTTCTGTATGAGCTTCCACTTTTTCTTTGAGCCAATGGGCGAGGCGATTGTGTTTTCGAATTTTATCTTGAAGGCCTTTTACTCCAAAGTTTCTGATTACAAACCAAAGCTTGAGCGCTCTAAAACGCCTGCCCAATTGGATGCCCCAATCGCGGTAATCTTTTACTTTACCGCGAGTACCTGTTTTTAGATATTCAGGTAAAATCTCAAAAGTGCGCAACAGGGCTTCTTTGTCTTTTACATAGTAAGCTGTGCAATCAAAATTGACAAATAGCCATTTGTGCGGGTTAAAAACAAAACTATTGGCTTGTTCTACGCCTTTGATCATCCATTGTAGTTCTGGTAAAACCAAAGCAGAACCTGCATAAGCCGCATCTACATGCAGCCAGCAATTATATTTTTTGCAGATATTGGCAATTTTATCTAAAGGGTCTATGGCAGTGGTGCCTGTAGTTCCTATGGCTGCTACAACACAAAGTGGTTTTTTGCCTGCGGTTATATCTTTCTTGATGGCTTCTTCTAATGTTTTGGCATTAAGGGCAAAGTCACCGTCCACTTCAATTTTCACTAAATTCTCTTTACCAAAACCAGCTATTTTTACACCTTTTTCTATGCTAGAGTGAGTTTCTTGTGAGCAGTAAACCCTAAAGTCCAAATGGTTGCCAAAGCCTTTTTGATTGACCTCGTAATTAGAATATTTTTCTCGGGCTGTAAGTAAGGCCACTAGGGTGGCAGTTGAAGCCGTATCTTGGATAACGCCGTGTAAATTATTGGGTAGGCCTATCATTTGTGCCAACCATTGCATGGTGCGTTCCTCCAATTCGGCGGCGGCGGGGGAGGTTTCCCAAATCATGCATTGTGCACCCATGGTGGCCATGAGCATTTCGCCTAAAATGGAAGGAAAACTGTTATTGGCGTTAAAATAGGCAAAAAAGCCCGGATGTTGCCAGTGGGTCATGCCTGGCACAATGGTTTTCTGGAAGTCGGCCATGATATTGGGAAAGGGCTCGCCTTCGTGAGGAGGTGTCTCAGGCAATTGGGCCAAAATATCTCCCGGGGCTACTTTAGATTTAACAGGAAATTGCTCGATTTGCTCAAAATAATCGGCCATCCAATCTACCAAATCATGGCCGTGTTTCCTGAATTCCTCAGCGTTCATCATAAGTTTTCTACAATGGTAAAATCAATCTCTTTTTCCTCTAAAATATCTTTTATTTCCCTTTCTTCTGCATAGGTTAAATTACCAGCCAATTTTACTCTGTAGGGAAGCTCAAAATTAGTCTCAGCAATGCCAGCCAATAAATTGGTGTAGGCTTTTTCATTGATATTGTAGTAGAGCGTATCGTTTTTCTTGGTAACAGAAACGCTGTTGTAGGCGAGCACCTCACTTTGTTCTTCGAGCTCTTGTTTTTCTTCAATTACTGTGGTATCTACAGCTTCATATACAGTATCTTCAATTACCCTATCGGTGGTCATGG
>CAKZMZ010000089.1 GCA_937129345.1 uncultured Thalassovita sp.
CAGTAGAGAAAAATATACATGGAATGAAATCTATGTAACTAATTAGACACCTCTATAAATATTTAATTGTATGGGAGTTACGCAAAACTTTGAAAAACCTTATTCTGCGGTTCGCAGAACGTGGTTCGCAGAATAATCGAAATATCGGTTGTGTGCCACAAACCGAGGGTATAAAATATTCAACTATCCAACAATCTATTGTTCTTCACCAAAATACTCATCCAAAGCAGACATACCTGTAAAATCCATCACTTGCCAATTATTCCTCACTTCGTCCATTTTCATTAATCTATCCATTACAGCTTCTTGTTTTTTACCGATAGCCAAGGCCTTAGAATAAGGGATGTGGCTAAAGGTGACCATACTGTAAAGTGGTAGCCATTTCTCCGGGAAGAGCTGGTTCAATCTGGCCTCAATTTTCTTTCTTAATAAAAACTCAGGGTCGGCTACCAAATCGCGCATTTCTATAAAGTTTTGTAAGGCCAAATCGGCTATGGCATCGGCATCTTTTTTCCTATTGGCTTGAAAAGCATCAAAGAGTTCGCACAAAGGTATATCTGATTGTTCTAGCAATTGGTCAAAGAGAAAGCAGTCCTCAAAACCGGCGTTCATACCTTGCCCGTAAAAAGGCACAATAGCATGGCTAGAGTCACCCATAAGCAAGGCATTTTCGTAATTCCATGGCGAACATCTTATGGTAACTAAAGAGGGCGTCGGGTTCCTATGGAATTGCTCCAATAAATCTGGAATCAATTCTAGCGTATCAGGAAATTCTTCTTTAAAGAAAGTTGATACCTGTTCATCGGTTTGTAGTTTTTTAAAAGATTGCGCTCCCTCATAAGCCAAGAAAAGCGTTGCTGTAAAACTTTTATCGGGGTTGGGCAGGGCTATGAGCATGAACTGCTTTCTTGGCCAAATATGTAAGGCATGGGGTTCCATGGCAAAATCGCCGTTGGCATTGGGCGGGATGCGCAATTCTTTATAACCGTGCTCTAAAAACTGTTGAGAGTAATTAAAGCGGTTTTTTCTTTGCATAGCAAGGCGGACTTTTGAATATGCACCATCGGTACCTATCAAATAATCGTAATGTACCTTCTTCTTTTCCTCGGTAAGCAAATCTTTAAATGTAAGCCTTTGTTTGTCCAACTCTACACGACTGCATTTATGAGAAAAATAAAAATGGGTGTTTTTCATTGTTTTCGCTTTGCCCACTAATAATCGGTTCAAGCCTTCTCTTGAGACCGAATAAATCGCCTGCCCACTTTTCCCATAAGGTTGAAAGGTCAACTCGCCCGAAGTACTGTGCATCATACGGCCTTTCATCGGTATGGCCGTTTTTTCAACTTCTTCGGTCACACTCGCTTTTTTTAGTGCTTGCCAGCCTCTGTTGCTCAAGGCTAAATTAATGGATCGTCCTCCCCAAACTTGGTTTTCGGTAGGATCAGGGCGCATATCGTAAACTTCTACATCAAAACCCCTTCTCGCCAATAAAACACTTAATAATGACCCAACTAGTCCCGCACCGTTGATCGTGATTGCTTCCTTCTTCTCCATAGTTAAAAAAATAATTCACAAGTAAAACACCTTGTGTTAAGCCTAAGTTAAGCATTGCAAAGTATACTAAACAAAAAAATGGATAAGAACCAAGAAAAGATTGCTGCTGCGTTTGGGAACAGACTTAGAGTCAGGGTATGTGGAATTTGCATAGCGAACAATCGTATTTTAATGATCCGACACAAATCTTTGGGCGCAGGGCACTTGTGGGCACCGCCCGGCGGTGGTGTTGATTATGGGGAAAGTCTGCAAGAAGCACTCAAAAGGGAGTTTGTAGAAGAAACAGGGCTGAAAATTGAGGTAGGGCAGTTTTTATTTGTTCATGAGTACCTGCATAAACCGCTGCATGGCATAGAATTGTTTTTTGAGGTACATCCCATTGGCGGTAAATTGGCCCAGGGGCAAGACCCGGAAATGGCCGTTCAAGATCAAATTATAGATAAGTTAAAATACCTCAGCTTCGAACAAATATTGGCAGAACCTAAGGGTTGCGTGCACCATGCCATGTCTTATGCCAAAAACCTTAAAGAACTACGTGCCATGCGTGGCATGTACCATTATGTTAATAAGGCTACGTAATTCGCAAGTAATTAAAGGGAAAATCAATG
>CAKZMZ010000090.1 GCA_937129345.1 uncultured Thalassovita sp.
TTTTATAGATGGTATCTAGTATTCGCATCAAATGCTCGTAGTCGTTGTCTTCCAACCCTTGCCAACCTTGTTTTCTAATTGCATAAACTTCTGGTAATGCTTTTTCAATAACTGCTTTGCCCTCTTGGGTCAACATGATTTTAAATCGCCTGCGGTCATTGGGATCCATCACTCTTTTGGTCAATTCCTTTTTACAAAGAATATCGATAATTCTGGTAACTGTAGGAGCATCTTTATAAGTGCATTCCGCTAGTTCGTTTTGGCTCATACCATCCCTAGCGTTTAGTTGATCCAAAATAACCCACTGATCAACGGTAATGTCAACTCCTTTGTCGGCAAAGCGTTTTTGTAGATTTTGCCTGATTTTTTTAATTGTGCGCTCAATCAAAAAACCGAAGTTTTTGTGCTCTTTATACTTTACTGCCAAGGCCTTTTTAATTAAAAAATGAAATTATTAGCATACTAACAATTATAGTGAAAAAATATTTATTTTACTGTTTTGATGGAATTTATTAAAAAACCGGAACACTCTTGCCCCGGTCCGTGTGATTGTTGGAAATTGTAGTTATTGTGGTTTCTTCCTTCTACAAAGTACCTCTCGCTTCTTGCTCCCTTTCAATCGCCTCAAACAAAGCTTTAAAATTACCTTTGCCAAAAGACTTGGCGCCTTTTCTTTGTATGATCTCAAAGAACATGGTAGGCCTAGGTTCTAGGGGTTTGGTAAAGATTTGTAAGAGATAGCCTTCATCATCTCGGTCTACTAAAATACCTAATTCTTTTAGAGGTGTTAAATCCTCATCGATTTCTCCTACTCGATCTAATAATTCCTCATAATAGGTTGCTGGCACTCTTAAAAACTCTACGCCTCTTTCTCTGAGCGTAGTCACAGTTTCGATGATATTATCAGTGGCGATGGCTAAATGTTGTACACCTGCTCCGTTGTAAAAATCTAAGAATTCTTCTACTTGGGATTTACGAGCACCTTCGGCAGGTTCATTGATCGGAAACTTAATACGCCCATTGCCATTGCTCATTACCTTGCTCATTAAGGCAGTATATTCTGTAGATATGTCATTATCATCAAAAGATACCAACTGTGTAAAACCCATGGTCTCGGCATAGAATTTTACCCACTTGTTCATTTCATTCCAACCAACATTACCTACCATGTGGTCGATGAATTTAAAGCCTACAGGCTTGGGGTTATAGGTACTTTCCCATTTTTTAAAGCCGGGCAAGAATACGCCTTTGTAATTTTTACGCTCTATGAATAAGTGCACGGTTTCGCCATAGGTGTAAATACCGGAGCGTACAATTTCCCCATCTTCATCTTTGATTATCTCTGGCTCTAAAAATGGCTCAGCCCCACGTTTTACGGTTTCGTGAAAAGCTTTATCGGCATCTTCTACCCATAAGGCCACTACTTTTATACCATCGCCTTTTTCGTCTATGTGTCTACCTATATCTGTTCCTTTCCTTAGTGGACTGGTTAAGACCAACCTGATTTTGTCTTGCTGCAAAACGTAAGAAGCGTAGTCTTTCTCTCCTGTTTCTAAACCTCTGTAGGCCAAGGACTTAAACCCAAAGGCTGTTTTATAATAGTGTGCGGCTTGTAAAGCATTGCTCACATACAGTTCTACATAGTCAGTGCCGTTCAAAGGCAAGAAATCTTCGGCATTCTTAAAGATTTTTTCTGGTGCTTGTGTGGTTTGTGTTGCCATATTTTTTGTATTTAGATATTGGTATTTAGTTCTTAGATTTTAGTAATTAGATGTTAGTTATTGGTTTTTAGGATTTAGTATTGGTTGTTAACTCGTCATTGCGAGTGCAACGAAGCAATCTGTTGGGTCATTTGCTCGTAGGTAACAGATTACTTCGCGA
This sequence comes from uncultured Thalassovita sp., assembly GCA_937129345.1. Classification (GTDB taxonomy): domain Bacteria; phylum Bacteroidota; class Bacteroidia; order Cytophagales; family Flammeovirgaceae; genus Chondrinema. The sequence continues at coordinate 1,882 of CAKZMZ010000090.1, forward strand.
TGCTCGTAATGACGAATCATCGTAATGACGAATCATCGTAATGACGGACCCTCGCAAAGACGGGTTTACTCCAACCATGACTTGTAATATTTCCCATCATCTATTTTCATGGCTTCTTCTGTGAGCATAAATGGCCTAAACGGATCGACCATAACGGCGTATTCTTCTGTGCTTTTCTTTCCTAAACTGCGCTCCATAGCGCCGGGATGCGGACCATGCGGAATGCCGCCCGGATGCAAGGAAATATGACCTTTGTCTATGTCATTTCTGCTCATAAAATCGCCATCTACATAGTATAAAACCTCATCAGAATCTATGTTACTGTGATTATATGGCGCAGGTACTGCTTCGGGATGGTAATCGTACAACCTCGGGCAAAATGAGCATACTACAAAGTTGTGCGCCTCGAAGGTTTGGTGCACTGGAGGTGGTTGGTGGATTCTACCAGTAATAGGTTCAAAATTGAAAATAGAAAAGCCATATGGAAAGTTGTATCCATCCCAACC
>CAKZMZ010000091.1 GCA_937129345.1 uncultured Thalassovita sp.
AGATTATAAATGTGTGGTGCCCGAAAAAGGAAAATACAAGATTTTATTAAACTCTGACGAAAAGAAATTTGGTGGGCACGATAGGGTAGACAACTCAACCATTTTTGAGACGGACAAAGATCAAATGTTACACATTTACAATGTAAACAGGTCAGTGCAGGTGTTTCAGAAAACACGGTAAAGTAGACCAATCAATGGCCATTATTTTAATAAAGCTGCTTTAATAGAGCGGCTTTTTTTATTGAACAAAAACAATAGAAATCGAGTACAATTATTGATTAAGCTTAATGAGTATAAAAAATGCAACTATGAATAGAAGGAAATTTACTAAAGATGTATCTAAATTGGTTTCAACAGGTATTGTATTATCTTCGGGGCAATTTATGGCCGCTTGTGATAATGATGATGGAGTTGCCCCTGAAGGCACATTAAGCCTACAAATTGAAGAAGAGGCAGAACTTGTAGTTGGAGAAAACTTTGCTATAAAGTGGGTCAGTAGTGGCATAGAAAAAGTTGATTTGGCGTATAAAATAGATCAAGCTGCCAATTATCTTACCTTTCAAAGAGAAGTGGATGCCAATACCGGGCAATTTGATTTTACAGTGCCGAACAACATAAACGGAACTACACTTACCTTTAGAATATCGAACTCGGTTACAGGAGATGTTTTGGCTGAAGGTTCGCCAATAAACTTGATTTTTAAATGGCTTATTAGCTTAAGTGAAACCGAAGCCCTCAATAATGTGGGTGGTTTTGTAAAAATAACGGAGGTAAACAACCCTTTTATCGTAAGAAAAACAGGTGCAGATAGCTTTATCGCACTCTCTCTAGTTTGCACACACCAAGGCTGTGTAATAGGCGTTGAGGACAACGGTTCTTTTAGGTGTCCCTGCCATGGTTCCACATTTACAGATGCAGGTGCTGTAACCCAAGGGCCGGCAGAAAGACCGTTAGATAACTTTAGGATAGAGCAACCAGATGCAGATAATTTAGTGATTTACTATTTTTAAGATTACAGAGAGGTTTTGGCTTTGGTTAAAGATTTATCAACACCATTGCTAGATGCGGCAGGATATGCATTTAAGAAGTCTATCATCTTGTGCAAAGACCGAAACCATTTGCCGCCGTTGCTCTCTACCATTTTTCCTACAGCCTCAAGAGATTTTTTTTGGGCACCTGTAAAGCGGTCTTTGCCATCTTTGGTGAGCACGCAAAAAAGTGTTTTATCAGGGCGTTTATTAGAGTCATCGATTACTTCGGCAATGGAATAGACACCGGTCATTTTTGGAGTGATCACATAAATGCAAAAATCGCAATGCTCTCTTTCGTGTAATTCTTTCTTATAGGCTTCTTCGTTCCAATCATCCACAACCGGATTAAAATAATTAATCTTCAGTTTAGGAATGATGTAATCTCTCCAATTAGATTTGTTGGCTGTACCACCCAAAAATACTTTTATCATATCGGTGTGTAAGTGGGAAACTCTTCTTTTTATCTTTTAAAATAAAAGTTTAATTGTCTTTTTCCAAATTATAACCCTTGCATTGGCGAAAACGTTTTGCTTTACTTTTGCATATTGCACTTCTTAGAGCCTTTTGTCCTCTTTCTCCTTATCTAAAGCTTGTTTTTTGCCCGATACTTCCACCTGTCTTACTCTTTGTTGCCACCTTTGTGTTTCCTTACTCAATATAGATTCAACCTTTTGAACTAATAAAGGGAACGCATCCTTCTCATCATAGGGCTCTGAACGGGTCAAATACAAGGCGCGCTCATATTGTAATGACTCACAAGTGGTCCTATACTCTTTCCAAAATTTAAAGTAGTTCTCAAGCTCTAGGGTTTTATTGATTACCACCAAAATAATACCACCAAAGGCAGCACTGATCAAAAGTACTTTTTCGAGCAAGTCATGCGGGATTATGGCCGTTAATGTTGTGATTACAGGTATGGTAGCTGCAATAATGAACTCTAAGCGCTTGTATTTTTTATACCTTTTTTGGTTGAAGCTGCTTTTTCTGTCATACCAAGCAATTTGGTTATCTAGGCGGTCTCTAATGTAATCCTCGTCATACATTAATGGCTGTTTGCGTTCTAAGGGCTTAAAGTTTTGGTATTTGCCACTTATGGTATCAGAAACAGCCTCTTTCTCCGACTCTAAAGCGGCTATCTCTTGGGCCCTTTCTTCTGCATCTACATTAACCTCTTTCTCTATTTTTTCTGTTTTATCAGCCATAATACAACCGTCGCATTCTAATTGACTGGCTTATTAACGGAATTGTGATACGAATATGATGGAGAAAACAGTGCAAAAAAGCAGGTTTTATCGCATCTTAAACTCCTACTGTTTTACTTATGGCCTAAAAAGATAATTTTTCTTTCTATGTAAAGTTTAATTTTTAGTAAGAAAGCGAGCACATTTCATGGGTAACAATACAAGTTTTAAAATTTACGCGGTAGAAGACGATCCGGTATTTGCAAAAATGCTCAAATACGTGCTTACGCTGGATCCAGAACACGAGGTAGAGCTGTTCGATAATGGCCTAGATTTGATGGATAATTTGCACCATCGTCCGGCGCTGATTACCATAGATTATTCTCTGCCAGACATGAGCGGCGAAGATTTACTCAAAAGGGTAAAATATCAATTTCCTGAGATTCCGGTTATAATCATTTCTGCTCAAGAGCGCATAAAAACAGCCGTAAAACTATTAAAAGCAGGTGCGTACGATTACATTACAAAAGATGAAGATATAAGAGAAAGGCTGCTCAATAGCATCAATAATGCTAAAAAGAACATTTCTTTAGCCAACGAAGTAGAGACTTTAAGAGAAGAGCTTTCTATAAAATACGATTTTGAAAAGAACATTATAGGCAAAAGCCCTGCAATGAAAAAGGTATTTACTATGCTTGAAAAAGCTGTAAAAACCAACATAACGGTTTCTGTAAATGGCGAAACTGGTACAGGTAAGGAATTGATTGCCAAGGCCGTTCACTTTAATTCTTCGAGAAAGAACAAACCCTTTATCCCGGTAAATATCGCTGCCCTGCCCAATAGTTTGTTGGAGAGCGAATTGTTCGGTTACGAAAAGGGCGCTTTTACGGGGGCCAACAGCCGCAGAATCGGAAAATTTGAAGAGGCCAACAAAGGCACTATCTTTTTAGATGAAATTGGGGAAATGGATGTTAACCTACAGGCCAAATTGCTAAGGGTAATACAAGAAAGAGAACTTGTAAGAATTGGTGGAAATGAATTGGTTAAATTGGATGTGCGCATTATAACAGCTACACATAAAGATTTGGCTAAAGAGGTACAAGCAGGTACATTTAGAGAAGACCTTTACTACAGACTTTTAGGCTTGCCCATTTATCTGCCCCCACTGCGTGAAAGGCAAAACGATGTATTGATTATATGCAAGTACTTTGTAGAACAGTTTAGTAAAGAAAATCAACTAGGTAACATCTATATTACCCAAGATGCACAAAAAAAGCTCTTAGCCTACTCTTGGCCAGGTAATATTAGAGAACTTAAGGCAGTAATAGAATTGGCCTGCGTGATGAGTGATGGAGAAAAAATTGATGCGGAAGACATACAGTTCAACAGCCTTAATAAAGATACAGACCTGTTTAGCAAAGAGATGACGATGAAAGAGTACACTTTTACTATTGTCAGAAACTTTTTAGAGAAATACGACGACAATGTACTCTTGGTAGCTGAAAAATTGAATGTGGGCAAATCTACCATTTATCGGTATTTAAAAGAGATGGAGGAGGAGAATTTTCAGCTTAGATGACATCTAAATCTAGTTAAGTAAAAAGACAAAAAATTAACATGGGTCATCTCGGCCTGATTGGCCCTCCCTAAGGTTCTACCTAATGAGCTCAAAATAAATGATTTATGATTAACCCTGAGGAGGATTAAAATTGATTTAGTTCCGTACATTTACTTACAACACAAAAAATTGAATTATGAATGGGCAGCAAGAGATTATAAACTTTGATTATATCAATACGATTGGCCAAAATAACAATGATTTTTTATTGAAAATGATCAATACTTTTTTAGATCAATGCCCTATAATTTTAGCAGAGCTTGAAGAGGCCGTTTTGAGTGAAGATTGGGAAAAAACGGTTAATTTAGCCCATAGGTTTGTTCCTTCAGTAGGGCTTATGGGTATGGATGATGTTGCGATAGACTTAAAGCAATTAGAAAACAATGCTAAAAACAGAATGCACCTAGATCAGTCTATGGATTTGTTCCTGCCCATAAAACAAACTTGTATACAAGCCATTGAAGAGCTTGAGACTAAAAAGAAATTGTTTTTAATCTAGCTACTATACATGTACTAATTTAATCGTCCGTAATGTATTGCGCCAATTGCATTACGCCAATTGCATTACGCCAATTGCATTACGCCAATTGCACTGCGCCAGCACTGCGCTTTTCGTACATCCTCATTTATAAATGAGGATGATGTGTAGTAGTTAGGTTTTTAATCTAAGAGAGCTGAACCAACATATACCCTGCGCCGTGCACAGTAATGATGATTTTTGGATTGTTAGGGTTGTTTTCTACCTTTTGCCTCAGTTTAACTATAAAATTATCTACAGTTCTGGTTGAGGGGAATTCGTGGTATCCCCAAATTTTTTCAAGTAACTTGTTTCTGGTTACCAAATCGTTTTTGTTTTCCCACAAAAATTCAAGAATACTAAATTCTTTGTGTGACATTTTCACTTGAAGTCCCTTGTAAAAAGCCTGATATTGCTGAAAGTTGATATCGAGTTTCCCGATAGTGGTAATTTGCTGTGTTTGCTCTGTGTTGGAGGGGTTTCTCCTTAATACTGCTTTAACCCTGGCTAAAAACTCGCGTAAGCTAAATGGTTTGGTAATGTAATCATCGGCTCCTAATTCTAGCCCTCTTACTTTATCTATTTCTTCATTTTTTGCAGTTAGTAAGATCACAGGTAGTTCAAGCCCTTTTTTTCTAATGGTTCGGCACAGTTCAAACCCCGACATTTTGGGCAGCATCACATCCAATACAACCAAATCGTAATTTTGCTCTACAATCATAGCGAGGCCTTCTTCGCCGTTGTCAGCCGTGTGGACTTGATAGCCTTCAAATTCTAAGTTATCCTTCAAGCCCATCTGCATGCCAGGTTCATCTTCTACAACTAATATTTTTCTCATAATCTTTGGTGGTTTTATGATAGCGTTACTCGCTCAATGCTGGGATCTGTAAGCTAAATGTAGTGCCTTTATTTACCGTGCTTTTAAAGTCTATACTTCCTTTGTGCGCTTTTACAATATGCTTTACCATAGTTAAGCCTAGGCCGGTACCTTTAGTATCGTGTATATCATGGTTGGGGACTCTAAAAAACTTATTGAAAATATTTTTTTGATGTTCAAGGGGAATTCCGATGCCGAAGTCTTGTACAGTAATGATGATGGCTTTTCCTTTTCTGTAGGCCGTGATCAGAATTTCTTTCTGTTCCTTACTGTATTTCATTGCATTATCTATAAGATTGTTTAGGGCCTCTAAGAGTGCAACCTCATCGGCTTTAATAAGAGGCAGTGCAGTCTGCTTTTTAAAATCGACCTTAAATTGATGTATGGCAAACTGTCTGTGGTAAGATTCAAGGCATTTTTCTATCAGTTCTTGAACATCGATTATTTTAAAGTCGAATTTTCTTTTGCCCGATTCTATCTTAGAAAAGTTAAGTATTTGATTTACGGTATTGGTCAATCTTTGGGCTTCATCAGTAATCATTTTATAGTAAGCTTGCTTCTTATCTTCTTTAATCCTGCCTTGTTGTAAAGTTTCTGCAAACATGTTGATCATGGCCAAAGGTGTCCTTATTTCATGTGATACATTAGATACAAATTCAGATTTGATTTTAGCCAGTACAATTTCCTTTCTAATATTTCTATAGACTAAAAATATGGCAATAATTAAAAAGGCATCTATGATCAAGAGTATACTCAAATTCTGTTTCGTTCTGGCTTGGCTTATTTTATCTATACTATTGCCTTTTAGTGCAATGCCTAGATAATGATCGGGCAATAACCACAAGGGCCTACTCAAGCCAACATTGTTTAGGTTTAAGGTGTCTGTAAAATAGGTTTGCCTTTTGGTGGGTTGGGTAACATAGCTGGTCATGATAAATTTATCTTTGGCTATTTCCTGCAACTTAGGAGCAAGTACATCTTCAATAAAATATTGAGTATGCACCATTAGCGCAACAAAGTTTTTTTCTTTGAGAGGCTGTTTTAGCGCAAAAACCATAGGTACTAGGGTGTCGTTCTCAAAGGGTAAGACTTCTATCTTTCTGTAATCATTTTTGATAAAAGATTTTTGTTGTTCTAAGGTTGCTCGATTTTGTTCTATTAAGCCAAAAATTTCCTTGTCAAAAAGGGAATCGCAAATGATGTTATTTTGAATATTGGTATACTTTTTAATTGAAAAAGTGGCTCGGTTGGCGCTATCTGCAAAAAATATAACTTCTTGTACGGATGGATTATAGAACATAAACTGTTCTAATAAAGCGAAAGAATCGCTTGTTCTTTCTAAATCAGATAAGTCGTTGGCCCATTTATCTAAAATATCATTAGAATATTGGTTTACCGAAAAAAGTACTGCATCGAGTTGGTTCTTGTAAATTTCCTGTAAGATTTGTTCATTACTGTTGAGCCTGCTCAGCTCAAATATAGTAAAGGCGATGATCGGTAAGGTCAGTACTGAAAGCAGCACTAGCCCAACTCTCTTTTCTGCATCAGGTACGGCATATAATTTTTGCCAGCGCATAAAAACTCTCTTTAATAAAAACGATGTTCTTAAATAGAGTCAAATTAATCTAAAATTTAGCAGCTGGCAATGCTTTTTGTTTGAGTGGAGATTAAAGTACATAAAAAAAGCCAGCTAAGGCTGGCTAAATGTTTTTAAGGTTTCTTTGTTTATCTTCTAAAGGCCAAAACTGCGGCGCCACAATGACTTCGAGAGTCTTGAAAAGTGAAATTTATAAAGTAAATCCCGGTAGAGTTGCACTTGTACTGTATGCCCGTAAAGAACTTATTATTGACAAAATTGGATACTACCTTATTTCTATTTTGGTCAAATAAGCTAAAGATCATACCATTAGATCCTCCGTCTTTGGTATTCATGGTAAAAGAATAATTGGTATCTTTACTGAGTATGCATGTGTATTCTACTTTTCTTGTTCTGCCGCCCTTACCATCAACGCGATAGCTTTTTTCGTAAATAAAACCAGGGCTTATGTTTTTCATGCTTTTTTCGCTGTATAAATCAGCATTGCATTGTCCGAATAGCGAAAAAGATAATCCTGTTCCGAAAAAAAACAGTAATGCTACTAAATACTTTTTCATAGTGAATATTAAGTTAAAACCAAAAAGTTTTACGTGTTAGTTATTATATTTTTTGCTGTGAAGTAAACGAGTAAATCATATTTAGCATACAGTTATTAATAACTAAAAAGTCTATTACCTTACATGAATGCAACCAATTTTAATCCGTATAATTTTCAGTATCAGGGCAAAAGCCTTAGTATACAGATAAAAAAGTACATCTTAGAATTCAACTTTTTGGCCCGTACTTCAAGAGGGTCTATGCAGTATAAGCCAACCTACTTTGTAAAAGTACAAGATCTTGCAAATGGCAAAATTGGCATTGGTGAATGCAGCCCACTAAAGGGTTTGAGTCTTGAGTATAGAGCAGATTACGAAGACAAACTACAGTACTTTTGCGAAAAATTGGCAGACGCCGATTTCTATGAGAGTATATTATCGCTCAATAGCATCGTCGCTTTTCCTAGCATTAGGTTTGGTTTAGAGATGGCGGTAAAAGATTTAATTGAGGGCGGAGGGAAAATCTTTTTTGAGAATGCGTTTAGTCAAGGTCAAGAACCTTTGCCAATAAATGGTTTGGTTTGGATGGGAGACTACGATTTTATGCTACAGCAAATGGAGGAAAAATTGGCAGCGGGCTTTACTTGCATTAAGTTAAAAATAGGAGGGATTGAATTTGATAAGGAATGCGAGCTCTTAAATAGGCTTAGAAAGGATTTTTCGCCTAAAAAAATCACAATAAGATTAGATGCCAACGGTGCTTTTTCTACAGAGTCTGCCATGCAAAAACTAGAGACCTTGTCTAAATTTGATGTGCATTCTATTGAGCAACCCATAAAGCAGGGACAGGTTCAAGAAATGGCAGCGCTTTGCAAGAAAACACCTATCCCTATAGCGCTCGATGAAGAGTTGATAGGCATTAATCAAATAAATAAAAAAATGGCTTTGCTCGATGCCATACAACCACAATACATTATTTTAAAGCCATCTTTATTGGGAGGTTTTCAAGCCTCCGAGGAGTGGATTAGCCTAGCAGAAGAGAGAAATATTGATTGGTGGATTACCTCTGCCCTTGAGTCCAATATCGGGCTTAATGCAGTAGCTCAATTTACCGCCAACTACAATGTTAAAATTCCCCAAGGTCTAGGTACGGGTAAGCTTTACAAAAACAATATTGATTCGCCTCTTGAAATAAACACTGGAGAAATCAAAATCAATAAAAATAAGAATTGGCAAGAAGTACCTTTTGATGACTAAAAAATCAGGATTTGAAAATAACTGGTTTTAAAGTTCCTTACATTATATGAGTCGATTGAAAACCATACCGATTTTGGCTTGAGACGTATCACTTTTTGACTTTTTTAAAAAGCAAAAGCACAAGTTTCAGTAGGATTTTAAACATAAAAAAATTTTATTATTTCAATATTTCTTTCATAGGTATAAGAAATGGTTAGAAGATAGCGATATCAGTATTGATGGCCTTTCGCAGAAATATATATTGCGCTTTCAATCACTAGTAGTTGAAAATTTTGTCAAAACCTTTATGCATTCCATTGAGTTTAATTTTAAGCTTTCTCACCGCTAAAATTGTGTTATCTGATTCAAAATTATTACATCACCGAGGCTAGGTGTATGGGAGAGGTTACAACCAATTTACTGCAAAAGAAAGTTAAATTGTCAAATATTTTTTTCGACTATGGACTTTTTACAGAAATTCAACCGAGCTAGTAAGTACGAACAAGGCAACATCCTTTTTGCAAACGGCGAGTTTATCGCTAGTAAAACATATCAGGGATACAAACTGAATCTTTTTAGGCTAGACCACTACGTTTTTGAAGTATGGTACTCTCCAATAAACAAGTCTATCGAGAAAATAATCAGGATTACAGATTATGATATCTTGTACACCTATTTTAGAGAGGTAGATATCAGTTCTATAGTACTCGATTAATTTTTAATCACTTATATTTTGTAGCGGCTTTTATATATTTGTTTCCTTAAACAACCTATAAATGAAGCTACTACAATACTTAAATACCGAACAGTTAGAAAGCTATGGGAATAATGGCTACTTGGTAGTGCCGCAGTTCTTAAGTGTAAAGACTGTAGACTCTTTGAGAAAGGCCGCTGCCGATATAATTGATGATTTTGATGCCAGCGATGTTTCGGTATTTTCCACTAAAAACCAAATTGACAGAAGCGATCGCTACTTTTTGCAAAGTGGCGAAAAGATAAGCTGTTTCTTTGAAGAAGACGCATTTAATGACCAAGGCGAAATCACTACAGAAAAGGCCTTTGCAATCAACAAAATCGGTCATGCCCTGCATGATTTGCATCCGAAATTTAAAAAAACATCTTACACTTGTGAGTTGAAAAAGCTCATGAGTGATCTAGATTATAAAAGTCCGGTAATTGTTCAAAGTCAGTATATTTTTAAACAACCCAAAATAGGTGGCTTGGTTAAACCACATATGGATGCCGCTTTTCTTTTTACTGAACCTATTTCTTGTACAGGTATCTGGATAGCCATGGAAGACGCCAACATACACAATGGGTGCCTATATGCCATACCCGGTTCTCACAAAGTGCATACGTTAACAAAAAGATTTATAAGGGATTCCATTACTGCTAGTGCTACTAAATTTGAACAACTGAGCGAGGAGGAAAACTGGGATACTAAGAAGGCAGTTCCTTTAGAAGTGAAAAAAGGGGATATGGTAATTTTGCATGGCAAACTAGTGCATTTTAGCTATGAAAATCGTTCAAAAGCCTCTAGGCACGCTTATGTAATGCACTTGGTAGAAGGCGAGTACAAATGGGATGCAAAAAATTGGTTGCAGAGAAGTGAAGCCTTACCCTTTAAAAAACTCAATGAAGAAGTTGCATGAGCTGGCTTTGAGATGATTTAAGCTACAGTTCTACTACTAATATTAAAGCTTTATGATTTTTGCATTTATATAATGGTTGATCTGAATGATGTAAACACCATTGGATAAGCCTTGCAGATCGATTCTAATAGTATTGTTTTGGAGGCCATCATAATATCTTTCTAAACACATTTTACCATTGGCATCTATGATTCGTAGGTGTTTTATTTCTAGTTGATTGTTTTCTGTTTCTATAAATAAGTCTCTAATTGCAGGGTTTGGGTAGACTGAAAACTGTGCCTCTGTAGACAATGGCAGGGAGGTGATTTCAGAAGGCACGAAAATCTCATTAGAATACTCAGATTGTTCTGTTCCATCGTAGGCAGCCACTCTGTAATAGTACTGATTGCCTGGTGTAAATTCGCTATCTGTAAAAGAAGTAGCGCCCGTTTTCGTAATCGCGATTTCTTTAAAATCTTTGTTAGTACCCGTGCTTCTTTCTACAAGTATGGCTACAGGTTGTGGCTCGTTATTATCCCAAATTAACTGCACTTCTTGAGCCGGTACTGAAGCAAACCTGAGATTAGATGGCGCAATAAGTACTGCAGGCGGCGTCTCTACTTTTAAACTTGCGGTAAAGCTTGACACCCCTCCCGTATTAACTGCCCTTACTTTTATGAAATAAACGGTGGCAGGCTGCAAATTTTCAATTAACGCTGAAAAACTATTGGCTTCTAAAGTTTGATAAAGCGTGTAATTCAAACTATCTGCTTTAGCAAGATGTATTTCGTAAGCATCTTCGTTATCTGCATTGTCTTGCCAAATAATGTTGATTTCCCTTGCATCAATTGCGGTAACTTCTAGGTTGCTAGGGCTTGATGGAGGTGCCTCAATGGTAGTGAATTCTCCTGACAGTGCTTCGGAACTACCTCCATTGTTAACAGCGATTATTGAATAGTTATAAATCGTCATGTATTCAATGTTAAAAGTATCTCTAAAGCTTATGGTGTTGGCGGCTAGCGTAGCAAGGGTATCTTTGGTATTGCTGTTGCCCAAACTCCTTATTACTAAATAAGCACTTTCGTTATCTGCCTGATCCAACCAACTCAGCTCAATACTTTTTGCATCAATTTGCTGAATGCTCAAACTACTGGGCGCCAAAGGTGCAGTAATCAATGTTTTTATGGATAAAGTATCAGAGAAGCTGCTGACGATTTCTCCTAAGGCTTCTACTAAATATTGATAGTTGGTGTTGTCTTCTAGGTTGGTGTCATTATACTGTGTTGCATTTGCTGGCAGGTTTACAATGGTTACAAAATCAGGAGAAGCAGCTTTTTTCCTCAAAAGCCTGTAAGCCGTTTCATTATCGGCATTGTCTTGCCATTTAAGTGTAAGTGAATTGGTGCTCACATCTACAGCATTTAAGTTGGTGGCTGTATTGGGGGGCAATGGTAAAGTACTCACTGCTAAGGTATCTGAATAGGTGTCTCCAGTATTGCCTGTTGCAGACACCATGTAACGATAAGTGGCATCGTCCAACAAATTATTATCCTCAAACTGAGCGGTATTTATAGGCAAGGCGGTAAGTAATTTGAGTTGATTTTGATTTGCATCAGAGCGAAATATTTGATAGCTGGTTTCATTGTCTGCTAAATCCTCCCAAGCAATAGTAATGGAGTTTGACGTAGCTTGCACCTTCTGTAGATTGTGAGGAGGAGTAGGCGGTAGTTCAAGGGTTTTTACGGAAAAAGTATCAGAAAAACTGCTAACATTTTCTCGCACAGCTTCTACTAAGTATTGATAAGTAGTGTTGTGTTTTAAATCAACCTCACTGTATTGAATTGTATTTACAGGAAGTTCTATGATGGTACCAAAATCAATAGCAGAGATTTCTTTTCGTAAAAGTCTATAGGCCGTTTCGTTATTGGCATTGTCTTTCCATTGTATAGTGAGTGAATTGGTGCTAATGTCAAAAGTATTTAGCTCTGTTGGTTTGGCAGGCGGTAGGGGTAGGGTGCTCACTGTAATGGTATCAGAGTAGGTGTCTGCAGTATTGCCACTTGCAGAAACCATATATCGGTAAGTGGCATCGTCTACCAAGTTATTGTCTTCAAATTGAGTGGTATTTACAGGCAAAGTGGTGAGTAATTCTAGTGGTTCTAGGTTTGCAGCAGACCTAAATATCTTATATCCTGTTTCATTGTTGGCCAGATCTTCCCAAGTAATTACAATAGAGTTGGTGTTAATTTCTACGGCCTCAAGATTTTGCGGGGCAGTAGGCGGCAGTTCCAGTGTTTTAACGATAAGTGTATCAGAGAAGCTCTTTTTCTCATTCCTTATGGCTGTTACCAAGTAGTGGTACTCGCTGTTGTCCTGCAGGCCAACATCAACAAAGGTGTCTTGATTTGCCGAGAGTATGGCTATTAAACTAAATTCTTCGATATTTCCTAGACTTCTCCATACTTCGTAGTTGTCCTCATTATCGGCATTGTCTGTCCAATTGAGCGTAACGCTTTCTGTGCTTATGCTGGTAGCGATTAAATTACTTGGGCGTTCTGCGGGAGCATATCCGGTTGTTATCTCAGAAATAGAAGAATATGCAAAATAGTTGTTAGCTGTAAGGGCTTTTATCCTGTATTGGTAGGTGGTATTCTCTTGTAAATTTGTATCAGTAAAGCTGTTCTCCTCTGCTGAAATTGAGGATATTGCTTCAAAAGCATCGCTATTTCCTGTTTTCCTTTCCAAAATAAACTCGCTTACAGCCCCGCTTGAAAACTCCCATTGAAGGGTGACCTCATTGAAACTACTTAGGTTAGATGTGATTCTAAACTCAGGTGGTTTGATGCAAAGTTCAAGCGCCCAGTTTTCAAGTTGGCCACCATCTTCAGAAGCTTTGTCGGTAACGATCAATTGCCATATACCTTCGCTAGGCTTATCCTTAAAAGTAGCCAAAGATTCCTCAGGTTGGTAGATAAAGCCACTGGTGGGTGGGCAATCTATTTCATTCAATCCTGAGTCATCATCAAAGCCAAGATTAAAATCATCTTCGCTGCTGCATTGTTGGTTGAGCAAAGTAATGCGCGTGCCATCGGGGCCGAGCAATTCAAAGACCAAATCGTTGATAAAAGTATGCTTACCACTTATCGATTTTACAGAGATATCTTCAACTATACCGATTTGAGGGACTTCTAAAGTAGAGGTAACCTCAAAGTTTACCGTGTTTTCTATGGTTTTGGGCAGGTCATCTGCAGCAAATTCTTCGCAGAGCAATGCCGAGGTGGTAAAAGAAAAGACTTCGCTAAGTTCACCTTCGCCACAGTTGTTTCGGCTTAGTACCCTCCAATAATAGGTGGTACTTGGGGCAAGTTTTATGGGGCTTGCCAAATTGCTTTTATTAGCCATGTTTAGAACAAGCACCTTATTGCTAAAAGTAGGCTCATCTGAGAGTTCAAATTGAAAATTAGTAGTAGCACTGTTGGCTTCTGCCCAGATAAAAGAGGGTTGTAAGTCTACAAAGTCGGTTTGATTTGCCGGCGAAATCAAAACTATTTTTTCGGGTATGGCCTTAGCATAAGAAATCACAAATTTATCAGAAAACTGAAAATTGTTGATGGTTCCTATCAATTCAGCTTCAAATAAAGTGTCTTGAACGCTTTCATCAATGCTGAACTCTATATTGCCGTTTTCACCTGGATTTAACTCAAGGTTGCTGCTTAAAAGTGCAATACCTGTGGGTAATTGGCTTACGCTTAAGGCAATTTTTTGTCCGTTGGCTGAATAATCCCTGCTGCTTATTTGTAAACTACTATTGGTCGCATCGCTACCGCAAATAAACAGTGTGTCAGAAAGTGCTTCAAGAGAAAACACAGGAGTTTCTATTGAAAATGTATTTGTGCTAAGCGCATAAAAAACATTGTTACTGGCTTTTACTTTAATTCTTGCTTTTTCGGCCTCTTTTCTTGGCAACTTTACAAAGGCTTGCCCATCGTTTTCGGTATCGTCTAACAAAAGCTCACCAAAGCTTTGGCCATTGTCAAGAGATAAAAGAATATCCACTTTATCACAATTAATAGGAGCTGCCGAAGTACCGGCAACATCCCATTCAATACTTATTTCTTCATCAAAATAGTAGGTGCTTTCTAATTGATTTTCATCTAATTGAAAAGGACCGGCCTCACCATCTACTTTCATGCTCATATCCTGAAAAGCTGTGCCGCCTTTCAGATCTCTGACGATAAATCTAAAATTGAGGTCTCTGCTGTAGGTAGGTAAGTTTTCCCCAACAGCTGCTTGCCCACCGAGTTGTGTAGAAAGCCTTGGAAAATACCTGTTCGGACTTTTAGAATATGGAAAAGATCGAAAAATGGGCGCATTCCCAATTGGGGAATTAAGTGTAGATTGTGGTCCAAGATCTATTTGGTCCCAAGCATAGAAAAGAGTATCGCCGTTAGGGTCTTCAGCCTGGGCGCCCAATTCAAAAAAAGTATTGGTGGGTATGGTGAGGCCTGCTGTCGGCATTTCAGTGATGTTGGGAGCGAGATTTTCAGTAGGGATGGTTTGCCCACACGAAATGAGGCCGAGGAAATTCAGCATCTCTTCTATGCTGCCCGCGTGAAAATAATCATCGCTGTTGTTCTGCAAATTTGGAGGACAAATGCCCGTATATGCCATAATGGTTGATCCGCTAGCGGGCTCAAAAGCAGAGCCAGAAGTTCTATTGCAATCTGCATTATGAGAATGGTAAGCACCAAATTGGTGACCAAATTCGTGGCAGAGCACATCCACGAAAAAAGGGTCGGCATCTGGTTCGGGGTGACCTGAAGTAGCCCCCGCTTTATTTGGCGTACAAACGCTGTTTACATAAGCCAAACCACTAAAAGACTTGCCAAAAAATACATGGCCCACATCAAAGTTGTCTATGCCAATAGAGTCATTGAGTACAGTTTCGTTTTCCTCTATCAGTGCATAAGTATCTGCATTGGTAAATGGATCGGTGTCAGGGTCTGTAAAAATGACTTTATCGTTGTTTTCTACCAACAGCAGTCTCACACCGATTTCCCTCTCGAAAATGCTATTGACCCTTACTATGGCTGTAGTAATTGCCCCTAAGGCATCTTCTACAGTGCCGCCGTGGTATTGGGTATATTCTCCTGTGGTGGCCACTGCTAGTCTAAAAGTCCGAAGGGTTTCATTTTTTATTGTGCTATTTCGGGTTCTCAGGTGGGGGGCACCCTGCCTAGCGTGCATCGAAAAGTATGGGTTTTCGAGTACTTCCTCTTGCCATTGCAGGGCTTTTGATTGTGCGTCTTTCTTAAAATAGCTTCTGTAAGTATTGGCTTGATGCTTTAATTTGTCTATGTAGACATTACCTTCTTGACTTAAAATAGTTGCGTGTATGCCTTTGGTATCTGTGCTTATCCAAACTTGCTGTCCTTTTTCTCCGATTCCTTTGTATGTTTTTATGGAAGGATATTTTGAAGACAATGATTTGGGTAAAATATCAATCTCTTTAATGGTATATTTACCAAACTTAAAATTAGGATGCGGTAAAATAATGGATGCAGCGATTTGCTTGAGGGAAATTTGCTTTAAGACTTGGTTTAATTGTTCAGAGTCAAGCGTGTAATATGCAGCTTTATCTGTGGGTACTGTAGTTACTTGTTGCTGTAATTGAAGTAAAGGAGGCAAAGTAGCCCTCCAAGGATTGTTAGAACCTAGTTGTTCGGGTGTTTGTGCATGTAAAGTAAGCGCAAAAGCAGCAAACGAAAAAAGAGCGATGGCTTTCGCCCAATAGCTAAAAAGTCGTATGAATGAGCTCATTAAATTTATCTTCAAACAGCATTGCACTTAGTTACAATGCCAATCTTTTTTGGCAACCACATAAAAATATGAAAAATATTGCTTAAAAAATAGTAGTTATTGAATCTGAGCAACTGGGTGGGTGGTTTGTTACAAATTATTAAGAACTTAAACAATGGCTTCTTACCTATTGGCTATTTAAGCATAATAGAAGTCTTATTGTAGGCCCAGCTTTTTGTAGAATTCTATTTTGGAATATTCAAATAATTCTCCCGGTTTGTATTGTGGTAAATTGAGGTTTTCTATTTGGTATCTGATCAGTCTTAAGGTTGGGAAGCCTATGCTCGCGGTCATTTTTCTTACTTGTCTATTTTTACCTTCTTTTAGAGATAGAGAAAGCCAAGAGGTAGGTACGCTTTTTCTAAATCTAATGGGAGGGTCTCTCTCTGGCAGCCAATCGGGTTCTGTAATGATTTTGGCTTTACAAGGTTTTGTGAAATAGTCTTTTTTACTTATTCTGATGGTAACCCCCTGTTCTAACTGCTTGATTTCCTGTTCTGTAGGAGAGCCCTCTACTTGTACATAATAGGTACGCCAATGAGCAAATTTAGGGTTGAGTAAGCGATGGTTGAGGGGCTTGTCATCAGTAAGTAACAACAATCCTTCACTGTCTTTATCCAGCCTGCCTACTGAATATACGCCTTTAGGAATCTGAAAAGTGCTGCCCAGACCGGGGTTGCCGTCGGCATCGGTAAATTGAGAAAGCACCCCAAAAGGTTTGTAAACAGCGAAATATCTAAAATTTTTCAAAATGTTACCTGGTTTGGTGGTAGCAAAAAAGTATCTTTTACAGCTATGTAAACATCAATAAAAACCATTTCATCTTAAAAAAACTATTGCTTTTTTAAATATAAAAAAGCATTTGATGTAGAGCCATTATTTTTACCTTGCTATAGCATATTTTGTTGACATAGAAAATGGTCGTCAAGTAACAGTAACAAGCCAGATGTGCTCTAGCCTAAAATATAGGTGGCTTTGTTTTTATATTCTTGCTTATGGGCTTTTAAAACAATTTCCATTCACCCAAATGTTGACATTCTTTAATTAGGGAAAATTTGACTCTTTTTTAAAACACAATAACTATGATTAAATACTTGATTATGATGGTACCGATGCTGGTTGGTATGGGGGTAATAGTACAAACGGGAGCAAATACGCAATTAAGGGTTGCACTAAATAGCCCTTTATTAGCGGCTTTGGTCTCTTTTACTACAGGAGCTATTTTTGTTTTCATTGCCAATTTGGTAGTAGGTTCTGATTTTAGGCAGCTTAGTTGGGAAAACATACAAGCGACCAGTTGGTGGATGTGGCTAGGTGGTTTCTTAGGTTCTATATTCATCGTCTCTGCGATTTTGATAGCGCCGAGAATCGGGCCGACTCAATTTTTTGGTTTTATCATCGCAGCGCAACTTATGTTTTCTGTTGTGGTAGACCACTACGGTTGGTTGGGTTTTACCATACAACCTGCTAATATACAAAAGGTCTTGGGGGTTGCTTTATTGGCAGTTGGGGCTTATCTAATTCAATCATCAAGGGGTTGACTATGGCAGATTTTAGAAAATGCATGAACCGGTTTTATACATTGGAAGACGATGAATGGAAAATGTTTGAAGCCATATGGAAGCCAGTCGAAATTAAGAAAGGGGTAATTTTAACGCGCAGGGGAGAGGTAGAACAAAATATGTATTTTGTGCAGCAGGGCGTGCTCAGGGGCTTTTACAAGGATGAAAAAACGGATTTTACCGGTGGCTTTTCTTATGAGGGCGACTTTTCCGGCATTCCAGACTCTTTTCTCAACCAAACACCTTCTATGTATTTTTTAGAGACCCTTATACCTTGCAAAGTGCTAAAAACCAAATTTACTCAGTTAAAAATGCTCTATAAAAGTTCTATTGAGTTTGAGCGCTTCGGTAGAATAGTAGCTGAAAAAATGCTATTAGGATTGAACGCCCGCTTTGTAGAGCTACAATGTTATTCAGCAGAGGAGCGCTTCAAGATTTTTTTAAATAGAAGTCCGCATCTTTTACAAAAAATCCCACAAAAGTATTTGGCTTCTTATTTAAGTATGACGCCAGAAACCTTTAGTAGGCTGATCAGAAATGTAAAGCTTTAAATTGGCTTCGGGTTGCTACTTCATCAATAAAAGTCGTTGTTCTGGTCTGCAAAAAATTATTTTGGCCGTAATCAAACCAAAAGGGAACTGTCCGTGTCATTTGAGATGTTTTAGGAACATTGCAAAAAAGAGCCACTTTTGTTGCGCTCAAGTTAATTTATGGATGCTAATTTTATTATTTATATGCTCCTTGGTATGGGGGCAAGTTTTGTAGGGACTATTCCAGTTGGGCCTATCAATATTAGTGTAGTGGCAACAACGCTCAAAAGGAACATGAGGGCAGGCATTATTTTCTCGGGTTCTGCAGCTGTTGTTGAAATTTTCCAGTCTTTTATTGCTTTACAGTTTGGCGTTTTGTTGAGTACTTTGTTGTTTAGCAATCCTTGGTTTCGTATTGCGGTAGCGGCTGTTTTTTTTCTGATTGGTTTGATCTTTATTTTTAAAAAGCAAAAGGTTGTTGTAAAAGAATCTTCTAAAAGAAACTTGCCTTCTTGGGCAAGTGGCCTTATCGTAAGTTTACTCAACCCTCAGGCATTGCCCTTTTGGGTTTTTGTGTTCGGCTTTTACCAATCTTCTAGCTTAATAGATATGCAATTGCTCTCTTTGGAGCAAATGAGTTGCGTAATGAGTTTTTTGATCGGGGTTTACTTAGGTAAATTTGCTGCATTGAGTTTGTATAGTTATTTGAGTTATTACCTTTCTAGCAGAATTGGTAAGCTCACTTTTTGGATGAATAAAATCCTTGGAACCGTATTCATTATTCTTGCCCTCTCTCAGTTATGGGAGATTCTTTAATATTTGATTTTTATTATAGAGTATACCTACTTATCCTTTCATTTTTTGCTCTAAAACCCATCGTTTATTTTGATAAAAACTTGTCTGTGAGAAGATAAATTGTTAACATTGTAAACAATAGTATGTTCTTTTAAACATGCTTTTGTTTAAATAATTAACTATTGAGATATGTTTTTTGGAAAAAATCTCAGGTACTTAAGGGAAAAAAACGGAAAGCCTAGCCAAGAAAAACTGGGTAAGCAGTTGGGTATTACCCGTAGTGCCATCAGTTCTTATGAAGACGGTAGGGCAGAACCGAAATTCGACACTTTAAACAACATAGCCAACCATTTTAATGTGACTGTAGATCAGTTACTCAATGTAGACCTATCTAAGTTAAGTGATGAACAGCTAAAGCAAAAGAAAAATTTAGATAGGTATCTAAAAGGCGAAAACCTACGCGTTCTGGCCATTACAACCGATAAAAAAGAAAACGAAAATATAGAATTTGTTCCTGTAAAAGCTTCTGCGGGATACACCGCAGGCTATGCCGATGCAGATTATATAAGCGAACTGCCAAAATATCATTTGCCATTTTTGCCCAAGGGCAGAACTTACCGCGCCTTTGAGGTGAAAGGCGACTCTATGTTGCCACTAAGCCCTAGAAGTATTGTGATAGGAGAGTACGTAGAAGACTTTAAGTCTATTAAGGACGGAATGGTTGGCATTGTAGTGATAAGAAACATGAGCGAGGGCATCGTTTTGAAAAAAATCTATAATCGAGTGGCCCAGTATGGTGTGTTTGTATTAAAGTCTACTAACTTGGCTTATGCGCCCTATGAGATACCTGCAGAAAATGTAATTGAAATTTGGAAGTTTGCGGCATTCATTAGCAAAGAGTTTCCCGAAGATCCTGGTGCCATCAACGATTTAAAAGAGGCTTTTTGGCGTCTTGAAGACGAGATGCGCAATCTTAAGGGTAACCAAGGTCAAGACCCTCCATTTTTGTCCTAATCAAATCCAAAAAAATAGTGCCTCTCCACTTTTGACCGGAGAGGCATTATTTAGATCAATTATTTAAATTACAACACAAATTTGTCAAACTCTTAACAAATATGTAATCACCCGTTTATAGGGGTTTCGCTAGATAACATGTTATTGTATGTAATTAGTTTGTCAATCTAACCCATGTTTATCCCCTTTCAGTAAATAAATTATTCAACTTTTGATATAGGCAATCGAAAGGTACCGCTTATACTTGAGGTTTCCCGCTTATCATAATCCCGTATTTTGGGTGATGCTTCGAAAACTTGAAGTACATAGGATTGTTGGATATTAAGTTCCTGGTCTTCCCAACTAAATCATTCCACTGGGATTTGAATTCATTCCATCGTTTTTTCTAGAATAGAATCATTTCTTCTTGATTACACCTTTGTAGTTACGTTGCCTAGTAAAAATAAAAAAGTGACCTGTATTTTTTTACAAGTCACTTAAGTGAAATATTTTTCCAGCATTTACAGGCTTAGTGTTTTACCTTTACCAAGCCTTTTTCATCTAAAATAACAATTTTCTTTCCTTTAATCTCTATAAGCTTTTCGTCTTTAAAATCAGAAAGTGTTCTAATGACCGACTCTATTGCTGTGCCGACTATGCCTGCTAGGTTTTCCCTAGTGATACTAATGCTCTTATCTTCAGGATGTACTTTTTCTTGTTTCTCGTTGAGCATTAATAAAGCTTCGGCTACTCTTTGCCTTACAGAACTGTAGGCCAAGGTCAATAATTGGTCTTCTTTCTCAATGAGGTTGTTCGAAAGCATTTTTATAAACTTGGTAGAAACATCTCTATTGTTGTAGAGTAGCCTCATAAAATCATCTTTAGGAATGATGCATATTTCTGCATTTTCAAGTACCATAGCCGATTCTTTATGCACAGAGTTTTCTAAAAGTGCCATAAAGCCAATGAATTCTCCTGCCTCGTGCAAACCGGTAATGTAGTCTTTGCCATCGGTATTGGTTTTGTAGGTTTTTACTTTGCCTTTATTGATAAAGAAAAGCGCATTTGCCATGTCACCTTCTAAAAATACATTGTTTTTTACCTTGTAATTTCTGATCCTTCTATCTTTCGAAAGGGATTTTAATTCATCTAAACCACTGGCGGCATCCATAAAGGCGGAGAGACCATCTGCGGTTTTTGCAAAATCCTTCATGAAAAGCTCTCCTTTCTTAAGGCGTGTCTCTACCGCATCTAGTAACTCAATGTCATCAAAAGGCTTGGTAAGGTAATCGTCTGCCCCCAAGGTCATACCTTTTCTAAAGTCTTCTTTCTCAGATTTGGCGGTTAAAAATACAAATGGAACCCTAGCGGTTTGAGGATTTTTGCTAAGGATATGCAGTACGCCGTAACCGTCTAATTCAGGCATCATAATATCGCAGATAATTAGGTCGGGTTTATGCTTTTGTGCCAAACTTACTCCAATTTTACCATTCTCTGCTGATAGCACTTCATAACTGGCAAGTTCAAGTATTTCTTCTATGTTTTCTCTTACATCGTGGTTGTCTTCAATTACTAATATCTTTTTCATGTTTCAGTTCCAATTTTTAAGGTTACCCAAAAAGTTGTTCCTTCGTTTAGTTTACTTTCAAATTCAATGGTGCCATCTATCATTTCTACATATTTTTTAACTATGTTGAGTCCAAGACCGGTACCTTGTATGTTAGTAGTGTTTTTTGCTCTAAAAAATCTTTCGAAAAGATGGCTCTGTTCTGATTCTGGAATACCGATTCCTTGATCTTTAACTTCTAATGTTACATTGTCTTCTTTAAATATAAAGGTTAAAAAAACATCTTGCCCATAAGGCGAGTATTTTACAGCATTAGAAAGCAAGTTATTTAGCACATTTTTTATGAGCTGTTCATCTAGATAAACATGTTTGACTTCTCCTTTTACCTTAAATATAACATTTTGCTCATTTTTTGCCTGCATTTGCATCTCCTCGGTTACCGCCTTGCCCAAGGCTACCAAATCAAATTCTAAAGGATCGTTCATGGTTTTGCCCTCTTCTAACTTGCCAATGGTCAGAAAATCGTTCAAAAGTCTGTTCAGTTGATTTACGTTTGTTTTTATGCGTTCTACATGCTTTTCTCTCTTGGGCTGTACTGCTTCGTTTTTGTATTTGGCAATTATTGAAGAAGAAGATAGTATGGTGCTCAAAGGCGTTTTAAATTCATGCGAGGCCATGGTAACAAAACGAGATTTGAGTTCGTTGAGCTCTTTTTCCTTTACTAATGCTCTGAGCATTTCTTGTTCTGCTTTTTTACGGTCTGTGATGTTCTCCGCCACAACCAAAATTTGATTGATTTCATCATTGGCATCGGGTAGGGGGGCGCAATGCAAAAAATAGTTTTGCTCTTGATAATCTATCTCAAACATGAGGGTTTCGCCTTTTAAAACACGTAAGTAGTGTTTTTTTATGTAGGCAGAAGTTGGTTCATCAAAAGGAGCAGAAAATGGTTTACCGATCAAGTCTTCGCTATTGAGCCCAAGTTTATAGAGCTCTTTTCCATCAATAAAAACAAAATCTAAGTCTTTGTTATAAACGCTTATGGTACCGTTAGGGAAATTATGGGCAATAGCACTGTAAAGGTATTGGCTTTCTCGCAATGCCTCTTCGGCAAGTCGGCGAACTCTTACTTGGTCTTTGAGTTTTTCGTTGGCGGTTTCTAGTTCGGCTACGGTGTGGGCCAAGGCAGCTGTACGTTCTTCTACACGCTTTTCTAGCTCTACATTTAATTTCTGTATTTCATTAAGATTTTTTTGGTGCTCTATGCTATACCGAATTGATCGATCTAACTCAGAGGCACTGAAAGAACCCTTAACAAGATAGTCTACAGCCCCGATGCGCATGGCCTTTTCATCGGTCTCTACATCTCCTTGGCCAGTTAATAAAATAAACGGTGACTTTACGCCTTCTGCAATACTCTCCTCTATAATTTGCAGTCCGTCCTTAGCACCGAGCCTAAAATCTATTAAATAAACATCATGCACCTTTTTTTGTATCTCTATTCGGGCCTCGTCTGCATTGTCTATCCAATCTAGCTTATAAGCTCGTCCTTTAACTTCTTCTATGATCTCTCGGGTAATGATGTAATCGTCTTCATCATCATCTATAAGAAGCACTTTAGTAGTTGTCATGTTATGTTTGTAGCTCAGTTAGTTGTTATAGAATTGACACTGTAAGGTTTTAAACTTTAGGCAGTTCTACAATTTCGAACCAGTATTTGCCCAAGGTCCTCATGATTTCTACTAGTCCCTCAAAAGTTACGGGTTTTGTAATGAAAGAATTTACTCCTAGGCCATAGGTTTTCACGATGTCTTCTTCGGCATTGGTTGTAGTGAGCACAACAATGGGTATTGGTCTAAGCTTGGGTATCTCTTTAATTTCCCTTATGGCTTCGCGGCCATCTTTTTTAGGCATATTTAGATCGAGTAGGATCAAACCCGGTGTTGGGTACTTTCTTGTGTCTTCGTATTTACCTTTGTTTTGTAGGTAATCCATTAACTCTTCACCGTCTTCTACAAAATGCAGTTCATTGGCGAGCCTGCTTTCCTCCAAGGCGTCTTTAGCCAGCATTCTGTCTTCAGGATCGTCGTCTGCGTATACTATTACTATCGGTTTTATTATTTTTCCTTCCATACTATAATTTACATTAAAAAATCTTCTTGGGCAATTTCAAAATGAAAATTGAGCCCTTACCGGGAGTACTTTTGGCTGTAATGTCACCATTGTGCCTCTGAGCAATCTTTTTACAGATTGAGAGACCTATGCCAGACCCCGGATATTTCCTACCTTCCAGCCTTTGGAAGATATTGAATATTTTATCCAGATATTTTTCATCGAAGCCTATACCATTATCTTGAAAATGAATATAGTGGTAGTCTTTGTCTTGTTTGTATTCGATTTTGATTTCTGGATTTACCCCTTCTTTTCTAAATTTAATTGAATTTGATGTAAGATTCTGAAAAAGCTGCCTAATTTGTGTTTCATCAGCAGTAATTTTCGGTAGTTTACCTTGATGTATTGTGGTATTGCTTTGTTCTATGGAGATCTCCAAATCGCTCAAGGCCTCGCCAAGGGTCTTGTTCAGGTTTATTTCTTTAAAGGGGAGTCCTTTGGTTGTTACCCTAGAATAAATGAGCAAATCTCTTATAAGAGTTTGCATGCGCTCCGCAGAACCAAGCATCCTGTCTAAATAATCTTGCCCTCTTTCCGAAAAGCGTTCTTTTTCACTGGTAAAAAGTCTGCCTCCAAATGTGCGTATCTTTCTAAGGGGCTCCTGCAAATCGTGCGAGGCCACATAAGCAAAATCTTGCAACTCGCGGTTGCTCCTCTCTAAATCTACAGTATACCTTTTTAATTTGGCCTTACTTTTTTTAAGAGCGATCTCTGCAATTTTGCGTTTGGTAATGTCTTCTGCAAAAATAATAAGGCCGCCAATTTTACTTTCCTCGTTTCTCCATGGGTGCACCTCCCACCTAAGCCATTCTTGTGAACCATCGGGGTTAAGGATCAAATCGTTTTCGTTTTTTATGATTTCTCCCTTAAGGCCTCTTTTATAAATATCTTTCCAGCTTTCTTGGTGATTGGGAAAATGTTCTATATGGCTTTTTCCTATAATATCTTTATTCTGATCGCCAAATTCCCTCAACCAATTGTCGCTTAACAGGACGTAGTTGAGTTCGCGATCGGTCATAGCCACAGAAACAGGCGTATTTTTTACAAAATAGCGCATTCTTTCTTCACTCTGTTGTAGTTTTTGCTCGGCTAGTTTTCTGCCGGTAATATTGATGATAAAGGCTATGGCAATTCTTTCACCATTGTGATTTTGGTAGCTTAAGCTCACCTCAATAGGGAATTCTTCTCCATCTTTTTTAAGTCCAAAAAGCTCTATACCCTGCCCCATGGTCCTTTGCTTTGGGGCCTGAAAATAATTCTTTCTGTGGGTAGTGTGCTTTGCTCGAAAACGCTCGGGTATCAATACTTCCAATGATTGGCCTACAAGTTCATCTTTTTCATAGCCAAAAGTCTTTTCAGCAGAAGCATTGGCAATCACGATTTTACCCTGCTTATTTACCAATAAAATAGACTCAGCCGATGATAAGAAAATACCTTTAAATACTTCTGGGGAATTGTACATTATCTGTGATACTTTGGCGTAAATAAATAAAAGTTTTGCCTAAAAATGAAAATGCATCAATAATAATTTATGCGCTTGTAGATTTAAAGAATTATAGCCCGCTTTCGGGATGATTACTTTAAAAAAGTGTGCTGCTTTCCCTCTCTAGCGCAGATGTTTCTCTTAAACTCATTTATGATTTTACCATCAATTACATTTCACGCTTTTTGGTTCTTTTTAGAAGTTAAGCAGCATGTCTAAAAAAACACATACAAACTCGGCATGTGGCTCATTAGCCGATATCTCAATTGTTCTGCGAACCACATTCTGTGGGTTAAAGAACAGGGATTTTCGTAACTCCTATCTTTTTTAATTTATTAGATAAAATTTTTGCCAACAATAAAGTATGTTTTGCTTTAGCATAAGAACAAAATTTTTTGCAAAAAGAATTTATTTTTGGACAGATAATGCAAACTTTCTCACTGCTCGTGTTTTAAAAAACTATTGGGGAATGTAAGCTAAATGAGTTTACAAAAAGATGAAATGTTTTTTGAACGATTTTCTTTTAACAAAATCGCTGTAACTTTACCCCGCACTTCATGTTACCATTAAGTTAGGTAATTGAAACGATTGAAAAGCAACAAAGACAATAAATACTCTTTTTTATGAATCTTCAGACATTAGACACCACTTTAAAATACTGTGATAGTTTAACTTCCTACAAAAGAAGAGAAACCGTTGAGGTAAATATCGGTGATGTGCCATTGGGTAGCATGCATCCTATTCGCGTACAGTCTATGACAACAGTAGATACCATGGATACCCTAGGCTCTGTAGAACAGACCATTAGAATGGTAGAGGCAGGCTGTGAATATGTGAGAATTACGGCTCCGAGTATAAAAGAGGCCAAAAACCTAGAAAATATAAAGAAAGAATTGAGGCAACGCGGATACACCGTACCATTGATTGCCGACATACACTTTACGCCCAATGCGGCAGAAATGGCAGCCAAGATTGTAGAAAAAGTACGAGTAAACCCTGGAAATTACGCTGACAAAAAAAGGTTTGAGCATATAGAATACACCGACCAATCCTATAACGAAGAGTTAGAACGCATCAGAGAACGCTTTTCTCCCTTGGTAAAACTTTGCAAAGAGTACGGTACGGCAATGCGGGTCGGAACCAACCATGGTTCTTTGTCAGACCGTATCATGAGCCGCTATGGCGATACGCCAATTGGTATGGTAGAATCTGCTTTGGAGTTTTTAAGGATTTGCGAAGACCATAATTTTTACAATATCGTAATCTCCATGAAAGCGAGTAACCCACAAGTAATGGTGCAGGCTTACCGACTTTTGGTAAACAAATTAGATGAAGAGGGCCTAAAACCTTATCCATTGCACTTGGGCGTTACCGAGGCCGGAGATGGTGAAGACGGCAGGATCAAATCTGCTGTAGGCATCGGTACCTTGTTAGAAGATGGTCTTGGAGATACCGTAAGGGTTTCGCTTACTGAAGAACCCGAAGCTGAAGCACCCGTGGCGGCTGATTTGATCAATCGTTACGATTACAGGGTAGAAAAGCAGAAAGCCATTTATCCTGTATCAAAAATCAATATGAATCCTTTTGGATATGAGAAAAGGGAAACCAAAGAAGTGGGCAATTTCGGTGCAGGTAATTTCCCTAGAGTGGTAGCAGATTTGAGCCATATTAAAGGGATTGCTATGAAAGACCTGAAACATGTAGGCCAATTCTACTTACCAGAATTAGATAAATGGTCTATGAACGATCAAGGCTGCGATTACATTTACACAGGTGCCAATAAATTGGATTTTATGCTGCCCAATGGGGTTAAAGAAATTGTAAATGGCAATGTTTGGCAAAATCTAGAAGATAAGCAAAATGTGCTGCCCTGTTTTTCTTTTGATGAATTTGTGGCCACTAACCAAAAGCATAACATACTCAATTTTGTGGGCTTAAATGCTCAAGATATTTTTGAGAACCACGCTTTAGACAAAATAGGAGAGGCAGATAATGTTGTTTTGCTGCTCGAAAGCGATAATGAGCATGCCATGCCAGAATTAAGAAGGATGTTTTTTGAATTGGTAGATAGGGAAAATAAGTTGCCTGTGATCGTAAAGAGAAATTTTGAGCAATTGACCGATGATCAATTTCAGCTATATTCTGCCACAGATGCTGGTGCATTGTTCGTAGATGGTTTTGGCGATGGCATTATGCTTTCTCATACAATTGCCGATAACTCTGCCGCAACGCAGTGGAATCAAGTAAAAATAAGCAATAGTACTTCATTTGGTATCTTACAGGCTACAAGAACAAGGATGACCAAAACCGAATACATTTCTTGCCCTTCTTGCGGTAGAACTCTTTTTGATTTGCAAGAAACCACTGCGATGATTAGAAAGCGCACAGACCATCTTAAGGGTGTTAAAATAGGTATTATGGGCTGTATAGTAAATGGGCCTGGAGAAATGGCAGATGCAGACTATGGCTATGTGGGCTCGGGCAAAGGAAAAATCACTTTGTACCGCAGCAAAGAAGTGGTTAAGCGCAACGTGCCCTCGGCCAACGCTGTAGACGAACTGATTGAGCTTATTAGAGAGGATGGAAACTGGATAGAGCCAAGTCAAGCCTGATTCGGTCAGGAGTGGCCTTGGCAATTATAGCCTGTTAGAAAGTAAAGTCAGGCATAGATATTAATTTTTGATGATTGACACTTTATGCTGCTTCTGAGTAAAGATGATTTAAAGAAATGCATAGATATGCCCAAGGCCATTGAATTGATGGCGGAGGCATTCAAAGAACTTTCTGTAGGTGATGGAGAAGTGCCTGTAAGGCATTTTTTGGAACATAAGGCTACAGAAACAACCGGTTTATTTATGCCGGCTCTATTGCCTCAGAGCAATGCTTTTGGGATAAAAGTTGTAGGGCTCAATCCGCAGAATCCTAACCGAAATTTACCCCTTATCCATGCAAGTATTTTGGTCTTAGATGCCAATACAGGGCAAGTATCCGCACTAACGGAAGGTGCTTGGATTACCGCCCTTCGCACAGGGGCCGGTGCAGGTTTGGCCACAAAACTACTAGCAAGGCAAGATGCAAAGAAACTATTGGTATTTGGTGCTGGCACTCAGGCAAAGACTCAGATAGAAGCGGTTTGCAGTGTGCGCGAAATTGATTCGGTAAAGGTCATTAGTAGAACAAAAGAAAAGGCAAAGGCTTTTTGTGCTAAAATGAGCGTTGTTTTGAATAAGCCCGTTTCTCTAGGAGACCTTTCCGATTTAAAAGATGCGGACATTATCTGTACGGCTACTACATCATCAACACCTTTATTTGAACATAGACAAGTTGCTAAAGGTGTACATATTAATGCGGTAGGTGCTTTTACTTCTGAAATGGCAGAGGTGCCTGCCGAAACTCTTGCCGCTGCCAAAATATATGTAGACAGAACCGACGCCTGTCTTGAAGAGGGAGGAGATGTTATTCAAGCTATTAGAAAAGGAGCTATTGCGGCAGAAGACATTTGTGGTGAGATAGGAGCTTTGGCCGCTGGGAAAATACAGGGGAGAAACACCTCAGAAGACATCACATTTTTTAAGTCGGTAGGCAGTGCGGCCCAAGACATGGCAGTAGCAAAATTTGTTGTAAAAAAAGCCGAAGAACTCAACTTGGGCAAGCGTATCCAACTCTAAATCTGCATTTTACAACTTAAAAACCAAGTCCTTAACTACGGGGAATTAAAGCTACAGATTTGTTGTTTATTTAGAATCTTTCTTAATAATGAATGCGCCTATTTATCCTTTGTTTGGTAAGGGCTTGGGAAGTAAATTTGAAACATTTACATACATTTAATCGAGTTTTTTAAGTACAGATTTTTTACTAAATCTAAAGTAACGATCATTCATGAGTTGGTTTACAGAATCTTTATCAAGTTCGCTAGGACGAAAATTGATTATGTCTTTAACCGGCATTTTCCTCATTACATTTTTAGTAGTGCACGTAGCCGGTAATTTACAATTATTAAAGTTAGATGGCGGAGAGTCTTTCAATATTTATACAAAATTTATGACGACCAACCCCATCATCAAAACAGTATCTTATCTGTTGTATGCTGGTATTTTAGCCCATGTTATCTATTCTATTATTTTAACTAGAGTTAACCGTAGTGCTAGACCCGTAAAATATGCTTATGAGAAGGCCTCAACAAATAGCACTTGGGCATCTAGAAATATGGGTTTATTGGGTGCGGTTGTTTTGTTCTTTTTAGTGGTGCACATGCGCTCGTTTTGGTTCGAAATGAAATTTGGAGATGGCGTGCCCATGGTAGAATACGATGGAGAAGATTACAAGAATTTGTACGCACTTGTGGTGACCGCTTTTTCTCAGTGGTGGTATGTGCTTATTTATTTGGTAAGTTTGGCCTTTTTAGGTTTCCACTTATCGCATGGTTTTGCTAGTGCCTTTCAAACATTGGGCTTAAACCACAAGAAATATACGCCCTTTATAGAGAAGCTAGGTTTGGCATTTGCGATCATCGTACCTATTCTGTTTGCGACCCAGCCAATCGCTATTTTCTTTTGGACGCAAACAGGTGCATTAGATCCATCGGTTTATGAAGAAATGATAAAAACCGCCCAATTAGCCGGTCAATAATCAAACAAACGGCTTCAACACTCGATATTAAAACTAGATTATTTACAAGAATTTTTCCGAAGTATGAAATTAGACTCACAAGTTCCTGAAGGTCCGCTCGCGGAAAAGTGGGACAAGCATAAATTTAATATGAAGTTGGTAAACCCTGCCAACAAAAGAAAATATGAAGTTATTGTAGTAGGTACAGGTTTGGCGGGTGCTGCTGCTGCGGCTTCAATGGCAGAATTGGGTTACAATGTTAAGGCTTTTTGCTTTCAAGATAGTCCGAGAAGGGCACATAGTATTGCTGCACAAGGTGGTATCAATGCTGCCAAAAACTATCAGAACGATGGGGATAGTATTTTTAGGTTATTTTACGATACTGTAAAAGGTGGTGACTATCGCTCAAGAGAGGCCAATGTGTACAGATTGGCAGAGGTAAGCGTAAATATTATTGACCAAGCAGTGGCTCAGGGTGTACCTTTTGCGCGAGATTACGGTGGACTATTGGCCAACCGTTCTTTTGGTGGTGCACAGGTATCGCGTACCTTTTATGCAAGAGGTCAAACAGGTCAGCAATTATTGTTGGGCGCCTACAGCGCACTATCTAGGCAAATTGCTGCAGGTAAGGTAAAAATGTTCCCAAGGACCGAACTGCTAGATATTGTAAAAATAGATGGTAAGGCTCAAGGCATCATTACAAGAAATTTAATCACTGGTAAGATAGAATCCCACTCTGCACATGCTGTAATGCTTTGTACAGGTGGTTATGGAAATGTTTTCTACCTCTCTACAAATGCTATGGGCAGCAATGGTTCTGCTGCTTGGCGGGCACACCGAAAAGGTGCTTTGTTTGCAAATCCTTGCTTCACCCAGATACATCCTACCTGTATTCCCGTACATGGCGAATATCAGTCAAAGTTAACACTGATGTCTGAGTCACTTAGAAATGATGGTAGAGTTTGGGTGCCAAAAACATTAGAAGATGCTGAGGCATTGAGAAAAGGTGAAAAGAAACCTTCTGACATTGCTGAAGAAGATAGAGATTATTATTTGGAGCGCAAATATCCTTCTTTTGGTAACTTAGTACCAAGGGATGTGGCCTCCAGAAACGCGAAATATGTTTGTGACGAGGGTAGGGGAGTTGGTACTGGCTTGGCGGTATTCCTAGATTTTAGAGATGCTATTGAAAGAGATGGAGAAGATGTGATTAGCGCTAAATATGGCAACTTGTTCGATATGTATCAGCAAATTACAGATACCAATCCTTATAAAGAACCCATGATGATTTATCCGGCTGTGCACTACACAATGGGTGGCTTATGGGTCGACTACAATTTGATGACCACTGTACCGGGCTTATTTGCCTTAGGTGAAGCCAATTTCTCTGATCACGGCGCAAATCGATTAGGTGCTAGTGCATTAATGCAAGGTTTGGCAGATGGTTATTTTGTGGCTCCTTATACAATTGGTAACTATTTGACCAATGTTCCTTATGAAAAGCCATCAACAGACCATGAGGAATTTAAGAAAGCTGAGGCTGAAGTGAATGAGCGCATCAATAAATTGCTCAACATCAACGGCAATAAAACGGTTGATGAATTCCATAGAGAATTAGGTAAGATTATGTGGGATTACTGCGGTATGTCGAGAACTGCAGATGGCTTAAAGCAAGCTAAGAAACTTGTTCAAGAGTTGAGGGAAGAGTTTTGGACTAACCTAAAGACCATTGGTACTAATGATGAGTTGAACTTGACTTTAGAAAAAGCAATTAGGGTTGCTGACTTTATGGAGTTAGGTGAGCTTATGATTGATGATGCCTTTAATAGAGAAGAGTCTTGTGGTGGTCACTTTAGAGAAGAATACCAAACACCGGAAGGTGAGGCACTCAGAAATGATGAAGATTTCTCCTACGTGTCTGCATGGGAGTATACAGGTGAAAATCAACCTTGGAATTTGCATAAAGAAGATTTGATATTCGAAAATGTAAAACTCACTCAAAGGAGCTATAAATAATTATTAATTTTTAGTGTTTAATGGCTAATCGATTAAACATAACAAAAACTAAGATATGAACTTGACTTTAAAAATATGGAGGCAAAAAAATGCAGATGCCTCCGGAAAAATGCAAACCTACAATGTTACTGACATAAGTCCTGAAATGTCTTTTTTAGAGATGTTGGATGTGTTGAACGAGGATTTGTTAAAAAAGGGCGAGGACCCGATAGCATTTGATCACGATTGCCGCGAAGGTATATGTGGCATGTGCAGCTTATTTATAAATGGTAAGCCTCATGGGCCGAGCCAAACGACTACTTGCCAGTTACACATGCGTTCTTTCAAAGATGGCGATACTGTTTACATTGAACCTTGGAGGGCAAAGGCATTCCCGGTAGTAAAAGACTTAACAGTAGACAGAAGTTCTTTTGACAGAATTATACAAGCTGGTGGTTACATTTCAGTAAACACAGGAAATGCACCCGATGCCAATGAAATGCCCATACCAAAAGATGTTGTGGATGAAGCCATGAGCTCAGCTACTTGTATAGGTTGTGGTGCATGTGTAGCAGCTTGTAAAAATGCTTCTGCTATGCTATTTGTTTCTGCAAAGGTATCTCAGTTAGCAATGTTGCCGCAAGGTAAACCTGAGAAGCAAAAGCGTGTGGAAGCCATGGTAGCTCAAATGGATGAAGAAGGATTTGGAGCCTGCACCAATACGGGAGCCTGTTCTGCAGAATGTCCGAAAGATATTTCACTTACAAATATTGCAAGAATGAATCGTGAGTACTTTGGTGCCAAGGCTTCTTCTGAAAATGTATAATGATAATTTTGGTTAGAAAATAAAATTGGTCGGTTGCTTCTAGCAATCGGCCTTTTTTATTTGAAAGGTAGGCCATTTTAGTTTCCTTTCTTTCCGAATTTATTGTTAAAATGCGTCCACATAATGGCCGCATAGCCAAAGCCACCACCAAAAAAGAAGAGCATATGCAGTAAGAAATCCAAAGAAAAAAAGGCTTCTTGGGCAGTTTCCGGATCGTTTAATATCAACCACATTACCAAGCGGCTAGCGATGCCTCCTAAAACACCAAAAGCAATTCCCTCTGAGATAATGTATTTCTTTTTACCTCCTTCTGATATCTTTTCCCATCGTTCTTTTTTCATATAAGCGCTATTACATCTAGAATTTATTGATTCATACAAAGTAGGATAGCGAAAATAAGGTTTGTTGGTTGATTTGAGTATCTATTGATGCTTAAATATGCGTTTAGGTAAATTTAATTGGTACAAAGTATTTACAAGGTATAGCACCTATCCGGTTTTTTTACTTATTCGATTAGTTAAATCATTTAAAATCGAATATTTCTTACAAATGAAATAATTTGGGTGTATGAGTATAAGAAATAAAAAAGGCTACCCAAACGATTAGGTAGCCCAATCAAATATCTATAAGAGAAAATTACATGTTCTCTATAATTTCATTGCCAAACTCAGAGCACTTGAGCAGTGTAGCGCCTTCCATCAATCTCTCAAAATCGTAGGTTACGCGTTTTTTAGAAATAGCACCCTCTAGACCCTTGTAAATAAGGTCTGCTGCCTCTTGCCAGCCCATGTACTCCAACATCATCGCACCAGAAAGAATAACAGAACCAGGATTTACTTTGTCTTGTCCTGCATATTTTGGAGCAGTGCCATGAGTCGCTTCAAAAATAGCACTTCCTTTTACGTAATTAATGTTGGCTCCAGGGGCAATACCGATACCACCAACAATAGCGGCCAATGCATCAGAAACATAGTCGCCATTAAGATTTAAGGTGGCAATTACAGAATATTCTGCAGGTCTGGTAAGAATTTGCTGTAAGAAAGCATCGGCAATAGAATCTTTCACTATTATTTTGCCTGCGGCAACAGCGTCGCTTTGGGCTTTGTCTGCAGCGGCTTTGCCTTCTTCTTCAACAATTTTATCGTACTGTGCCCAAGTAAAGGTTTTGTCGCCAAATTCTCTTTCAGCCAATTCGTAGCCCCACTTTTTAAAGGCACCTTCTGTGTATTTCATGATGTTGCCTTTGTGCACCAAAGTAACAGAAGGTCTATCATTTTGTATTGCGTAGTTGATGGCACCTCTTACCAATCGCTCCGTTCCTTCAACAGAAACTGGTTTTATACCGATAGAAGAGGTCTCAGGGAAACGTATTTTTTTTACGCCCATCTCATTTCTTAAAAAGTTTTTTACCTTTTCAACTTCTGGTGTTCCGTTCATGTACTCTATGCCGGCATAAATGTCTTCGGTGTTTTCCCTGAAAATTACCATATTGGTCAATTCAGG
>CAKZMZ010000092.1 GCA_937129345.1 uncultured Thalassovita sp.
TAATGAGGAAGTAAGTGCTACCTTGGCATCAAAACCCACATCAAAGTTATGCTTGGTGTCAGTATTGGCTTCAAAATCTTTTGCTGCACTCCCTGCCAAATAGGGAATTAAAGAAATGTTGGTGCCTGCCTTAGGAGGGGCTTGTTGCCAAATCAATTTTCCTGCAAAACCTAAGTGGTTAGGCTGGAACTGACGCGGTACTTTTGTCCATGTCGTAATTTCATTGGCTTTTCGGTTGTTCCTTAAAAAGGTCAATCGCCATTCTGTAATGCGCTCGCTGTAACGGAAAGATTTAAAAGGGATCTTCATTTCTGCCGTCCATTTACCATTCTCTCTTTTTACTGCTGAGTACCACTTGTTGTCCCAATCGTCGTTGATTTCTGCACTCTGCACAATGATACCTTCCCGCTGTATATTAAGCGCAGAAACCTGAAAAGTGAAGCCATTGGTCTGGTCATTCATAGGGTCTAGATAAACGCTGATATTGTCGTTGCGACTCCAAGAAAAATCTCTGCGGAGTGATGAGATAATATAATCCCCTGGAATGGTATCGTACATAATAGCGCCCACGTACAAGTTTTCTCCATCAAAAGTGAGCATTACTTCTGTTTTTGAGATAGCCGGAATGGTATCAATGGGGGAATATTGCCAAAAGTCTTTGGCCTTGTCAGCTACCTTCCAAACTTCTTCGTCTAACGCTCCATCTAAAGTTATGGGTGAAATGCTTTTGCTAATGAGTAGTTGGGTTTTCTCAGGCTTATTCTGACCATGGGTTAGAAAAGTATGTATCGATAAACAGATGAAAATTAGGGGAAATCTTTTTTTGGAAAAACCACTTGAGAAGAACCTTCTGAATCGCATCAATCTACAACGTTTTAAAGAGTAGCTGCAAAGAAAGCAAATCGGATGATATTTGCTCTAGGAGGTCATAAAAAATCTAGAGATTGCAGCTTTAATTAAGCCCAAGAAATCTAGATTTACATAAAAAACCATCGAAAATGGTTATGATAGAAATATAGAAAAATATATTTTCGAAGGTTTCCACTCAGATAGAGCAATGCAAGTAAAAGCGAAAACTCCCTGCTATCTCTGTGCCAGACCATGATATCGAAAGAGGAGATGCTTTACCTTTTGCAAAAAGGTAAACACTTTTTGACTAAAAGGTAAAGGCCTAATTTGAACGAAAGGTAAAACGCTTTAACATGTTAAAAGAACAGCTTAAAGGTATTTCCCGATAGGTTCCTTTAAAAAATCTAGACCAACGTATATGGTGAGCTGTTTCCTTGACCATTTCTTTAAAAGTGATACAGAGCAGGAGGGAAGTGGCCGCTGGGGAAAGGCCTTGCACTTGGGACAGTACTATTTGGAGAAGGTCTAAAGTAGATAAGACCGATTGTGCTTTTCCCTTCTCTGCCAATAAATCACATACAAATAGGCGTAGACCAAATTTTATCAAAGTTTTTAAATATTATTAGCTCCAAAAATCGAAGGGACATTGGAAATTTCGCAATCGTAAATTTAAAATATTGACCGTTAAATAGGGATTAAACATTAGGATAAAGTGTAGAATTACTTAAACGCATTTCAGCGACATGTACTTTTATTTTTTGCTCTTAAAAGCATATCTCCACACCCTTTGCAGAATATCAAATAATTTCTATATTTACATAGTGTAACTTGTACACTAACTTACTGTGTTTCTTTAAAAAAAAAGAAATCCCTTTGAGTAAATATGAAATTGAGCAGTTATATATCGGTTGATTGTGTCGTCTTAGGATACGATTCTGAGCAGTTAAATGTATTGTTGGTAGAGCGTAAATTAGATGATAAAGTTAACGATTCGCCTTTTGAACCTGATTGGACGCTTACTGGAAATCATGTGTATCTAGATGAGGACATAGAAGAAGCGGCGAACAGAGTATTGTATGATTTAACTGGCTTCTCAGAGATTTACCTAGAGCAATTTAAAACTTTTGCAGCTCCTGATCGGCTCTTGAAACCTAAAGATCAAGTCTGGTTAAAAAGTATAGGTATGGATCCCTTAAAACGCGTGGTTACTATAGGCTTTTTTGCCTTATTGGCCACTCAAAAAGTATCTCTAAAATGGATGGGGAGAAATGTAAAATGGACACCTGTAAAAGAAGTAGGCGATTTGGCGTTTGACCATAATCAGATATTAGACTCAGCCCTCATTGCAATCCGTAATAAGATGCGCCATGAACCATTGGGGTTTGAGTTGCTCCCAGAAAAATTCACACTCACCCAGCTACAACAGGTTTACGAGCAAATATTCGATGCAAAATTCGATAAGCGGAATTTTAGGAAAAAGGTTAATAGGATGCAGTATGTAATAGCCTTAGACGAGAAACAAAAAGGAGTGCCCCATAAACCAGCCCAACTCTACAAATTTAGTCGAGAGATATACGAACAAACGAAGCGTGAATTACTTGAATTCTTTGTTTAAACATAGCACTAATGAAAACTTTTTCAACTAATAACAAACTTTCTTTTCTTGAAAAAACGGGGTACGCCCTTGGAGATGGCGCAGCCAACATCGCTTGGAGAGGAGTCGCCACCTTTCTCTTTATTTTCTATACCGATGTCTATGGGCTTTCGCCCGCATCAGTAGGTTTGCTTTTGCTCATTGCTCGTTCGAGTGATGGAGTGAGCGATGTACTCATGGGCATTGTGGGAGATAGAACCAATACCAAGTATGGCAAATTCAGGCCTTGGATCTTATGGACTGCCATTCCCCTTGCCGCTACATTATCCCTTTTATTTACCACTCCCAATTTAGGCGAAACAGGTAAAATTGTTTATGCCTACAGTACCTACATTATTTTTACCTTATTATATACTGCTAATAATATTCCTTACGGTGCACTCATGGCCGTAATGACGGGCGACGATAAAGAGCGTACAAGCTTAGGCTCTTTCCGGATGGTTGGTGCTTTTGCTGGCGGCATGTTGGTACAAGGAGCCATGCTATTTTTAGTCAGCTATTTTGGAAATGTAAACCCAGATATAACCGTTTCAGAAGTGGATCAGAGTACCTACGAGGTGCGAATCTCCTCCCCTAACAATGTAGAAAATGCCAACATTTCTACTGAGAATGGAATCGCTACATTTCAATGGAAACAAGGAGGCGAAGCACTCGAAGAACCCGCAAAGAGTCTAAGCTTTTCTATGGTAGCTGAACGCGAATATGTACTTACAGTAGCAGGTGAACAAGGTATTTCTACAGAAGATATTTTACTTATCAACCAGGAAAAAGGGTATAGCAACTCGATTTACCTGATGTCGGTATTCCTTGCCATATTTATGGTCGTTACCTTTCTGAGTACCAAAGAGAGAGTCATACCTCCTAAAGAACAAAAAACCAACCTAAAGAGAGATTTCTACGACTTAGTAAGAAACAAGCCTTGGATTGTACTGTTAATGATCGGTTTGCTCTTCAATGTATATAACTCCATAAAGCAAGGAATAACCGTCATTTATTTTACCCATTATTTACAAGACCAGTTGCTGTCTGCTACCTATTTGGTGGCTTTAATGTTTGCATCAATTGCAGGAGCAATGGCAACCGCATGGTTGGGTAAAAAATTAGGCAAAAAAGAACTGTTTATTTATGCCCTAATTTTTTCTGGTGTGGTAAACGCGTTATTAGTTTTCTGTGGCCCCGATAACACGTATTGGATTTTTACCATTGGCATTATTTCAGAAGCGGGAGCGGCTGTTTTCCCGACTTTATTTTTCGCGATGTTGGGCGATGCTGCCGATTACTCAGAGTTTAAAAATGGAAGAAGGGCTACGGGCTTAGTCTATTCTGCAGGTTCTTTTGCAACAAAATTTGGAGGCGGGGTCGCAGGGGTAATTATTGGTGCAGTACTCAGCTTTTATAACTACGATGGGCTAAATCCTATGGCTATCAAAGGAGCCATTCCGGGAATTATTATGCTCATGAGCTGGATACCTGCAATCATTGCAGGCTTGGCAGCCGTTGTAATGGTTATCTATCCATTAAGCCAACCAAAAATGGATGAAATCACGATTGAGCTCAATAGAAGAAGGGAAACAGAATTGGCACTGGAATAGATCAAATCACATCACTCTAAAAATACGAAACTTTCACTTTCAAAATCATTTAAAATGAAATTTGGACATTTTGACGACACAAACAGAGAGTATGTAATCACAAACCCCAAAACACCATGGCCATGGATCAACTATTTGGGAAATAAGGATTTTTTCTCTCTAATATCAAACACTGCGGGAGGTTATTCTTTTTATAAAGATGCAAAATTTAGGAGGCTAACTCGCTACCGATATAACAACGTACCTATTGATACGGGCGGACGTTACTTTTACTTAAAAGACGAAGACACTATTTGGTCGCCCGGATGGAAACCTTGTAAAACAGAACTTGACAGTTATGAGTGCCGCCACGGCATGAATTACACTAAGATTAAAGGAGAAAAAGCTGAGGTTTCGGCAGAAGTATTGTTTTTTGTACCGCTAAACACCCATGCAGAAGTACAGAAATTAACGCTTACCAATCATTCTACTGAGACGAAGAAATTTAAACTGTTTTCTTTCACCGAATGGGCTTTGTGGAATGCGGTAACAGATATGGAAAACTTCCAACGCAACCTTTCGACCGGCGAAGTAGAAATTGAAGGCTCCACGCTTTACCACAAAACGGAGTATAGAGAACGCCGGAATCATTATGCATTTTACTCGGTAAATACGGAAATTAATGGCTATGATACCGACCGCGAGTCATTCATTGGTCTGCACAATGGTTTCCACGAACCAGAAGCAGTATTAGAGGGTAAGCCTCGTATGAGTAAAGCACATGGCTGGTCGCCGATTGCATCGCACTACATTGAGATTACTTTAGAGGCAGGGGCATCAAAAGACTTTGTTTTTGTGTTAGGATACATCGAAAATGAACAAGAAGAAAAGTGGGAATCTAAAGGAGTCATCAATAAAACTAAAGCCAAACAAGTAATCAGTAACTTTGATTCTACTGAAAAAGTAGATGCTGCTTTCAATGAATTAAAAGCTTATTGGGACGATTTATTGAGCATTTACACACTCGAAAGTAAAGATGATAAACTGAACAGAATGGTTAATGTCTGGAATCAGTACCAATGCATGATTACCTTCTGTTTTTCTCGTTCTGCATCCTTTTTTGAGAGTGGCATTGGTCGGGGTATGGGATTCAGAGACTCCAACCAAGACCTCATTGGTTTTGTACATCAAATACCAGAACGAGCAAGAGAACGAATTATCGATATTGCGTCTACTCAATTCCCAGATGGCAGTTGTTACCATCAATACCAGCCATTAACAAAACGAGGGAATAACGATATAGGCAGTGGCTTTAACGATGACCCGCTTTGGTTAATATTAGGGACAACATCGTATTTAAAAGAAACAGGCGATTGGTCTATTTTGAAAGAAATGGTGCCCTTTGATAATGATGAAAGCCTATCGCGTACATTGTTTGACCACCTTACGGTTTCTTTCGATTATATTGTGAATAACAGAGGACCTCATGGATTGCCTCTTATAGGCAGAGCAGATTGGAACGACTGCTTAAACCTGAATTGCTTTTCAAACGATCCAAACGAGTCTTACCAAACTACCATCAACAAAACGGAAGGTACAAAGGCGGAATCTGTAATGATTGCAGGTTTATTTGTAGTCTATGGCCGAGAGTATGTTAAGTTATGTAAGGCGCTCGGTAATCATTCTGAAGCAGAAAGAGCGCAAAAGCATATTGATGAGATGGTACAAGCCATCAAGGATTCTGCTTGGGATGGCGATTGGTTCCTTAGAGCTTACGATTTCTTTGGAAATAAAGTCGGTAGTAAGGATAATGAAGAGAGTAAAATTTTTATAGAGTCGAACGGATGGTGTACCATGGCAGGGATTGGTTTAGAAGATGGTATGGTTGAAAAGGCTTTAGACTCGGTAAAAGAACGATTGGATAGCCAGTACGGAATTGTGCTAAACAATCCGCCTTTCTCTAAATACTATATCGAGTATGGTGAGATTTCTTCTTACCCCGAAGGATACAAAGAAAATGCAGGAGTTTTTTGCCACAACAATCCGTGGGTTATGATTGGAGAAACTGTACTTGGCAGGGGCAATGAAGCATGGG
>CAKZMZ010000093.1 GCA_937129345.1 uncultured Thalassovita sp.
GAGCAGGTTTGTGCGAGTCTGCACAAGTTAGAGTGCAACCGACAGGTAAAGTAAGTGTATACTCCGGTTCTCACTCTCACGGGCAAGGCCACGAAACTACTTTTGCACAAGTAGTGGCCGATAAAATGGGGATTCCATTAGAGGATGTGGAAATTGTGCATGGCGACTCAGAAGCAGTAGCTTTCGGTATGGGCACCTACGGTTCTCGTTCTTTGGCAGTAGGTGGTTCGGCCATTGTTAAGAGTATTGATAAAGTTTTGGAAAAAGGTGCGAAAATCGCTGCTCACAAGCTAGAAGCCAACGTAGAAGATTTGGAATATGCAGAAGGTAAGTGGACAGTGAAAGGAACGGATAAATCGGTTTCATTTGGCGATGTATCACTAACGGCTTATGTACCACATGATTATCCTGCTGATTTAGAGCCAGGTCTAGATTTCTCTAGTTTCTACGATCCTGCCAACTTTACCTATCCGTTTGGATGCCACGTGGCCATTGTAGAAGTTGATAAGGAAACTGGAGAGGTAAAACTGAAGCGCTTTATTGCGGTGGATGATGTTGGAAACGTAATCAATCCAATGATTGTAGATGGTCAGATACATGGTGGTTTGGCACAAGGTATAGGTCAAGCATTGTTTGAAGGTACCGTCTATTCAGAACAAGGGCAATTGTTAAATGCCTCTTATATGGACTATGCATTGCCAAGAGCAGACGATTTACCAAACTTTGAGCTAGATAGAACAACTACTCCATGTCCGCACAACCCATTGGGTGTAAAAGGCGCAGGTGAGGCCGGTTGTATCGGATCAACTCCAGCTGTAGTAAATGCTGTTATTGATGCATGCTGGAAAGCAGGGCATCCTGTCAAAGACATTCAAATGCCGCTTATCAGCGAACGTGTTTGGAAAGCCATGAACAATGGTCATTCTGCTTAATGTTTCACCTTAAACCAAAATCAATCAATGATACCATCATCATTAAATTACCATAAAGCAGGTTCGGTGGAAGAAGCACTGGACCTTTTAGAAAAATATGGCGACGATGCCAAATTACTCGCAGGCGGCCACAGCTTAATACCAGTTTTAAAATTGCGCTTAAACGATACCGAACATTTGATCGATATCGGCAAAATTCCCGAATTGAAGGAGATAAAGGAAGAAAGCGGTAATATTGTAATAGGGGCAGGCGTAACGCACGGTGCTATTGTCGAGTCGGACTTGATTAAAGAAAAGCTCCCGATCTTTTCAGAGGGAGCGGACTTAATCGGAGATGTACAAGTGCGAAACTTCGGTACCATTG
This sequence comes from uncultured Thalassovita sp., assembly GCA_937129345.1. Classification (GTDB taxonomy): domain Bacteria; phylum Bacteroidota; class Bacteroidia; order Cytophagales; family Flammeovirgaceae; genus Chondrinema. Next base: position 1,297 of record CAKZMZ010000093.1, read on the forward strand.
GAGGTAGTATAGCACATGCAGATCCAGCCTCAGATTGGCCTGCAATGATGTTGGCAGTAGATGCCACCATGCACATACAAAGTAAGCCAGGCAAAGGCAGTGGAAATGAGAAAAGAGAGGTAAAAGCAGAAGATTTCTTTATGGGCTTGTTCACAACTGATTTGGCAGAAGATGAAATCTTAACAGCCATTAGTATTCCAATTCCTCCAGCAGGTACGAAGAACACATATGTTAAATTTATGCAACCTGCTTCGCGCTTTTCAGTAGTAGGTTGTGCCGCCATGATCACCCGCAACAACGGCAAATGCGAAAATGTGAGATTGGCGTTTTCAGGTGCTTCGGCCAAACCTTACAGGGCCAAGGGCGCTGAATCTATATTAGAAGGTGCCGACTACAATGACGAAAACATTGCTGCTGCCATTGAGAAAGTTACGGAGGGGGTCTCTGTTTTAAGCGACCACTTTGCTACAGAAGAATACAGGGCACATTTGGCAAAAGTTTACGCTAAGCGTGCATTAAAGGCACTGAATTAATTTTTAATAAAATTAGAGGCTGATTGAAAACATTTGCTCGTCATTGCGAGCTTTGCGAAGCAATCTGATGGCTGGTTGATGGCCGGGGGACTCTTCCGCTGTGCTCAGAGTGACGGGATATTTGTCTTTGATTAGCCTCTTCTTTATTCATACACTCAATTATGCAACACAAAAAAGCATTGGCAGAAATCAATGCGGCATTGCTAGAACAAGGCTATATTTCTGATGCCTCCATTGCCATGGCTATTCACCTTTCGCGTGCACTTAAAAAACCTTTATTAATTGAAGGGCCCGCGGGCGTTGGCAAAACAGAAATAGCCAAAGTAATGGCGAAAGTGATGACCACCCAACTGATCAGATTGCAATGTTACGAGGGCATAGATGCACCGCAAGCACTCTATGAGTGGAACTATCAGCATCAGTTATTGCATTTAAAAATGCTAGAGAATGAGTCGGCGAGCATCGAGCAAAAAGAGCAGCAGCTTTTTAGTGAGAAATTCTTACAGAAACGCCCTTTGTTAGAGGCCTTGCAGACAGCACAGCCTTCGGTTTTATTAATTGATGAAATTGACCGAGCCGACGAGGAGTTTGAAAGTTTTTTACTAGAAATGCTTTCAGACTGGCAAATCACCATTCCTGAGATTGGAACAATAGAAGCAACGAGCATCCCGCAGGTAATTTTGACAAGCAATCGTGTGAGAGAACTCTCAGAAGCCTTACGCAGGCGTTGCCTTTATCTGTATATAGATTATCCTACTTTTGATAAAGAGGTGGATATCGTTACGCAAAAAGTGCCTGAAATCAATGAGTTTCTAGCGAGGGAAATCAGCGCTTTTATGCAGGAGTTGCGAAAAATGCGCTTAGAGAAAGTGCCCGGAGTAGCAGAAACCCTAGATTGGGCAACGGCATTGGCAGAAATGCACTTCGACCACCTAGATAAATCTCTAGTTGAATCTACCTTGGGTGTAGTGCTCAAAGACTGGGACGACCTGCGAAACACACAAGATTCCCTTTCAGAATTATTTGAGAAAGTAAAAGTGAAGTTAAGGGTAGAATGAAGCGAAAGCTCTCCATAGACCAACATGTCATCCAATTTTGTCGTTTCTTGCGCGAAAATGGTTTTGCTGTAGGGCCTACAGAAGAAGTTGATGTACTCAATGCGCTGGCTACAATAGATTGGTCTCAAAGCCAATATTTTAAAGAAGTGCTTAGAACTGTATTGGTAAAAAACATCAGCCAGTACCATCTTTTTGACGAACTCTACACAAAGTACTGGCGGGAGTTAAAACGCGCTGAGGATTCCAAGTTAAAAGACTCACAAGAGCGAGATAAACAGTCTAAAGCCAAGCAACAAGCGCCCTCTATAGAGGTGATTAAAAATTGGCTGCACGGCAATCCACAAGATGAAATTAAAGAGGTAGCGCAGTATAGTCCGGGTGTGGCTAAAGGTAAAGCCGATTTAAGTGCTTTTGCCGAAGAAGAATCGCGTGAATGGTCTTCTGTGGTCAGAATGTTAAAAAAACAATTAGAAAACCAGCCCAACCGCAGAAGTATACACAACAAAAAACCAGGAAAAATCAGTCTAAGACCGTTGGTAAGGCACAATATGCGGAAAGGTGGCGAATTACTCGACTTGTACTTTAAGCATCCTAAAAAGCAAAAACTTAAATTGGTATTGCTTTGCGATGTGAGTAAGAGCATGGATCTGTACGCGCGCTTTATTATACAAATGATGTATGCCTTCCAAAATAGTGGCCTGCAGATAGAGACCTTTGTGTTTAGTACTTCATTGTACAGGGCCACCCGACTGCTAAAATCACATAGCTTAAAAAAGGCTTTAAATGCTTTAAGTGATCATATAGAAGAGTGGGGCAGTGGTACGCGCATTGGCGATTGCCTTTGGGAGTTTGTAGACAGATATGGCCGCTCTTTGTTAGATAGAAAAACCTATGTGTTTATCATGAGCGACGGGTGGGACAATGGCAACGCAGAGGTAATGGAAAAAGCCATGAAAAAAATAAAAGGTAATAGCAAAAAGGTGATTTGGTTAAACCCATTGGCATCTTCTGCTAACTTTGCGCCTGAGGTACAAGGTTTGCAAGCAGCCTTGCCTTATATAGATGCTTTATTGCCTGCTACTAACATTAAAGATCTTAAATACATTTTGTAGAAGTTTTCTTCCTTTTTATCGAAAGTGAGGGCTCTGAGTAAAATATTCAAGCATTTTTTAACCTGTTTTATGCTTAAAGTTCTTAACTTTAGTAAGAAGACCAATATCCAATCCAACTATATAGTTTTCATTTGCCTGTAAGGTTGATATTCTAAACAGTATAAACTGGATTTTTTGAACTTTTTTACTGTCCATATTTTAACTTTCACCGTACTTTTTTTTAGTGTTAACTTTTGTGTCGGCAAGCAGAATGTTTCTAGTGACACCGCAAAAGTCAACCACTTTAACAGTAGGTATTGGGAAAAGGCTTATTCAGATGTAGATTCTGCTTATTACTATGCAAATGAAGGTTTAGCACTTTCAAAAGAGATAGGATACCTCAAAGGTGAACACGGCATGTTACTGTGCTTAGCCCACTATAATTTAGGCAGAAAAAAAATCAAGAAATCTTTAGAATTAAAGCAAGAAGCTTTAAAAATTGCCAAAAGAATTGACCGTTTTACAGAGGCACTCACTTATCTTGCTCTAGGCGAAAATGCTGATTATGGAAGCAACAATAGGCTTTTGGTGTATTATCTTAAACAAGCCTATAAAATAAGTGAAGAACTGAACCGCGAATGGTTAATGGCCAAAAGCCTAGCAGAGCTAGCAAAAATAGAAAAGCTTAACCAAAATATGGATGAAGCGAAAAAGCTTTATCTCCAGTCTTATCTTATATTTGATACCATTCATAACGAAATTTCCATTGTTTGGCCATTAAGAGATCTAACCCAGATCTACACAATGGAAAACAACTTAGATAGCGCTTTGCTCATGGCAGACAAAACCCTATTCTTTCTTAAAAAAAGCAACAACTTAAAAGGGCAGGCGCTGATTTTAAAAGACTTGGGTATTATAGACAGAAAGCAGGGTAGGTATGATTTGGCACTTGAAAAGTTTGAGCAAAGTATAGCTTATTGGTTGCAACTAGACCACAAAAACTTTTTGGACCATTTGACTGTAGAGCTAGAAAAAGCAAAAGTGCTAACTTTAAAGGGAGATATACAAGAAGCGGAAAACCTGCTTAGTAAAATACTCAAAAATACAGAAGAGGACAATAAGCATTTTAAGTTCTTGCTTTTTGAAGCATTCAGTGAATTGTACAAGCGAAAAGGAGATATTAATAAAGCTTATGCCTATTTAGAAAGAAGCATTGAGTTGGAATTAGCATACCAAAAAGAACTCAACAAGACACATATTTCTAATTTAGATTTATTGTATGAGGTAGAAATGCAAAAGGCAGAAAATGAATTGTTGCAACAAGACATAGAAATCACCAAAAAAAAGAACTATTTAAACATATTTTTAATAGCTGCCAGCTTTTTACTTTTCATGATGGCCATTCTAATATGGTCTTACGTCAATAGGATTAGGCTTAATCGAAAGCTGATCGCTCAGAACCAACAGATCAGCCAACAGAAATTAGAGCTTCAAGAAATCAATCATTTACAAGAGGCACAAAATGAGGCGCTCAAAAGTCTTAATAGTGAGAAAGACAATGCCATAAAGATTGTTACCCATGATTTAACCGCCCCACTCAACAGAATTGCCGGCCTCATCAATGTACTTAAGGTTATAATTCAACAACCCAATGCGGAAGTAGAGAATCTTTATGATAAAATTGATCAAGTAGTAGAAGAGGGAAAAGATACCGTAAAACGCTTGCTTGATATAAAAGAATTAGAAGAAGGAAATTATGCTTTAAGAGGAGAAGAAATAAACCTGAGCGAATACTTTGAAGCCTTGACTATGAAGTTTGGCAGTGCAGCCGCTAAAAAAAATATACAAATTCTACTAGCTCCTGCAGTTAAAGATGTCGTTATCAAATCTGAAGAATTTTATCTGTCGAGGATATTTGAAAACCTGCTATCCAATGCCATAAAGTTTTCTTTTGTAGGTGGAGAAATAAAAATAGCTTGGGAAAAGAAACAGGAAATGATGGAAATTTCTGTAACTGACAATGGCCCGGGAGTAAAAAAAGAAGAAAGACATTTACTCTTCCAGAAATTTCAGCGCTTGTCTAGTAGGCCTACTGCCGGAGAAAACTCTACAGGTTTAGGCTTGGCTATAGTAAACGGCATAGTAAAAAAAATGAACGGTGCTATCCGCTATAAAGAAGCCAAAGGAGGTGGCGCTAAATTTATAGTTGAAATCCCCCTTCAACTAAAAGTCCACTCATTTACCAAGGATAAAACAGAAGTGGAATAAAGGCTTTTTAGACTTTATGAGAAAATAGGGTAGCTAATACCCCGCTCGCCAAATGAGATTTATCGTGAGGCCATAGAAAAAAATTTCTTTGAGAGAGCGTATTTTGTAATGGCTAAGGTTTGCTAAAGTTAGAGGTTTTTTATAACTAGAAAGCAGCTTATTAATCAAAAAATTTTTTAATCTTATGAAACTCACCTATTACGGCCATTCCTGTTTTGAAGTAGTGGTAAATGGTAAAATTTTACTGTTCGACCCATTTATTAGCGGAAATGAATTGGCAAAAGATATAGATATATCGGCTTTAAAGCCCGATTATATTTTGCTTTCACACGGGCATGCCGACCATGTGGCAGATGTAGAACAAATCGGCAAACAATCAGGTGCTACGATCATCAGTAATTTTGAAGTAGTGAATTGGTTTGGTAGCAAAGGTATAGAGAAAAGCCACCCTATGAACCACGGGGGCTCTTGGCAGTTCGATTTTGGTACAGTAAAATATGTAAACGCCGTTCATTCTAGCTCTATGCCCGATGGTAGCTATGGAGGCAACCCCGGTGGTTTTATAGTCTCTACAGATGAAAAAACCTTTTACTTTGCAGGTGATACTGCGCTCACTATGGACATGCAGTTAATACCCAAATTCCACCAATTGGATTTAGCCATTTTACCCATTGGCGATAATTTTACCATGGATATTAAAGAAGCAGTAATGGCTGCAGATTTTGTACAATGTAATAAAGTGCTTGGCGTGCATTACGATACTTTCGGCTTTATTAAAATTGACCACGGGGCCGCAAAAAAAGCTTTTAGTGATGAGGGAAAAGAACTGTTATTGCCTGCAATAGGAGAAAGTGTTGAGTTTTGAAATTTAGTATTCAATTTTCTTATTAGTTGTATCGTCCATCGCTATCATTTATAGTACGATACTTTTATGTAGTTTTAAAAATTAGGAAATGAGGCTAAGGTTGGAAAGGATTGCCTGAATGGATAAACTATCAAAGCGATTAGATTCTGATATATTGAGGAAAATAATACTGAAGGCCAAGCAGCATCAATATTATGTTTTTGGATGTGCGGCTTTGCTATTGGGTTTATTTGGCTATTTTATGTGGTTTTACCAACCTCTCAAACCTATTTGGAAGCCTATAGGTCCCAATCTGCTTTTTGCACTTCGGTACGATACTGGTTTAAAGGACTCTGCAATTATTGATCAAATAGAGCAATTACTAGGCGAAGATTTTTCCTCTAAGTGGGAAGATTTCGGCAAAGCGGTTTTAAAAAAAGAGGATGTAAAACCTCAAGAAAGCGTAGTTTCCTGGCATACCGCCTATAGTGAAAGTCCCCAAGTTCTATATAATTGGCGTTTTAATGAAAAGACAAGTAGAGATGTGTTGCTAGCAATACAAAATCAATCTTCGCTAAAAATTCGACAATATAGAGAAGAGAAAATCTATCAATATTCCAATGCAATAAGCGATTTACATTTTTATCTCATAAATAGGGTGCTTACAGCAAGCACCTCTCCGCTGTTGTTAGAGGCTTCGCTGAGGGTATTGACAAACGATGTGGAAAACGTACAGCCAAAGGTGGTAAAGCAGCTTAAAAAAGATGGTATAGGCCTAATTATAAATCTCAATGCCATTGCCGAAGCTTTTGATGCACTCGTAGGTTTCCCGAAGCATGCAAATTCGCCGGTGAGGTTGTCTGCTTTAAATTTGGTAGCCAATAGTAAAAAAATTCAGGCTTTTTATAGTGAAAATACTTTTGCGGTAAATGATAAAAGTATTAGGCAAACAGCTTTTACCAAGAAGTCAGATTTGCTTTACAACACTACGCAACCACTAGAAAAAGCGCAGGTGTCTAAAGAAACAAAGCAACGCTTATCGCTATTAAAAGAACGCTTCGGTTTTGATGTAGACAACTTACGACAAGGGCTTTCCAACACCTTTACCCATTTCATTTTAAGGAGTGAATATGTTCTACAGCCTTATCAAGTATTGGCTTTTCCTCTTAAAGATAGCTCAATGGTTAGCAGTGAGTTGGCGCGCTTACACCCCAATGTATTGCCCAATGCAAAAGTATTTACCCTAATTAAACAGCCCGCTTTACCCAACCTAATTTTGCCCATGAAATTAGATGCTTTTCCCAATATTTATTATCTGATACAAGACAGCGTATTGTGGCTAAGTAATTTTTCACTGCCTCAACAAAAACTAAAAGCACTAAAAGCAGCGTCGCTTTCTACAAAAGGAATAAAGGTGTACATAAACCATGCACTTAAGTTTTCATTTACCGATAAGTTGGGCACCTTAGGAGAAAGATTTTTTGACAAAATTGATGGTGCCGCACTTTATTTTCAAAGAGATTCTGTCTTTATTGATATTGATTTACAAGGAGATAAGAGCGTATTTGGACGATTGGATACACTTTTAGCCATTCCCACTAAGCGGCAGATAAAAAAGCAGGTTTTTCCCGTAAAAAACCATTACACCAATGCACTAGAGTTTTTGTGGCAGGATGAGAAAACAAGGCTGCATCTGATGTCAGACTCGGGGGAGTTTTTGTGGGAAAAAGCAGTTTGGTACTTTGCCAAGGACCGCATCCATCAAGTAGATATCTACAACAACGAAAAGTTGCAATATGCCTTTGTTTCTGATGGCCGCATCCATGCTTATGATCGCTTGGGGAGAACGTTAAATGGTTTTCCTATTGGTTTGTCTACCTATTTTGAAGCGCAATTTTTAAGGCCCTTAAGGTGGAAAAATGAGAAGGAACAACGCTTTTTGGTGGCAGGCTCACTCCCGGGAAATGCTAAAAACTCAGGTGGTAAACTCTACCTTTATAATCGCTATGGAGGGCTTTCTAGAGGTTGGGCACCGCGCAATGTAGAAGCCCCCTTGGCGTGCGCACCCAAGTTGATATCGCACGAAGGCAAAGATGTTATTCTGGCCTTGCTCAAAAATGGAAGTTTTTACGCTTTTGATAAAAACGGTAGGGTAATGCCTGGTTTCCCGCTCATTACCAACTTAATATGCAGCAGTGCTTTTTTGGTCGATAGGGCCCGTAACATACATTTTATGTCTGAAGGGGGCACTATCATCGAATTAGATTTACAAGGGCGATTGTTGAAGCGAGAGCAAGTTCGGAGTAGAATTACCGGAACGATTTTCCATTTGCTTCCGGAGCAGCAAAGCGGTGCAGATTTTTTGGTGGCTATGCAACAGGGCAGAAGACTAGTAGTAAAAGATAGAAATCTAAAAGCTTACTTTACCCATACCTTAACTTCTGACAATCCACAGCAGCTGGCCTATTACGACTTTGGGGAAGATAAAAAGTTTCTTTTGGTATTTGATGAGCGCGACAATACTTGTCGTTTGCTCAACGAAAAGGGTAAAGATTGGTTAGCCAAACCGCTTGCTACGCAAATTATGCCCTTATTGATTGCACGTAACGGCAGCCGGATTGACTTGGTTTTAAGTAAGGACAACTCCATAACTGTACTGAGCAATGGAGAATAATACGCCTAAAAAATATAGCAAAGTAGAAGTGTTGAAAGCAACGGTAGACAAGCATCAACTTACATTTAAACTGAACGATGCAATCAACATAAATGCTGAGGGCTTTATAACAGTAAAAATGCAGGCTGCTGATCATCAATTTATTATACCACTAATGGATGAGTTTGGCGATTTTGATGTACAAAAGCCAACCTTGGCACTCCATTTAGTTTTACTTGCCTGTGAGGATTTTGAAGAAGCAGAAGATTACTTGATATGGTGCAAAGCGCTCGGGTTCAATGCAAGCAACGAGACTTGTAGAGCAGCTTGGTTTCATCTTAGAGATGAAGTACCAAATGTTAGGGCGTTTTTCGGCGACCAGGTACAAGCTGTAGATGTCTTTAATTATCAAATGGGTGCGGGAGCTACGCAATTGCTTAGGCAAATAGATGCAACTCAATAATACTCGCTCATGCCTGGCTCGGGCATGTATTCTATGATCAAGTCTCCAATTAATTTAAAGCCACTTACCTCTACAAAAATAGGCGCTTGGTTAGGGTCATATTGCTTATCCTGCTCGCGTTTTATACCTAAAAAACGCTTTATCAAAGATTTGCCAATGGTTCGCTTTTTACTGTCACCAATAAGGATCATCATATTTTTAGATACCTGAGCATTGTGCGGTACCCTAATTTTCAGATTGCCTATGGCGCAATAATTTTCTATGCGGATTTGGGTAAATTTGTTCGAAATATCGCGCAAATCTATGATTGAGTCGCCTATAATGGTAATGCCTTTTATTTCGGGTTTATTTATCTCAAGGCTTGTGATTCTTCTATCGCCAATAACATTTAGAAAATCCACGCCTTCTACCGATTGCCTAAAGGTTTCGGCAGGAGAAGGGCGGTATTCAGGTTGCCCCATTGGTCTGTTATAGCTAGGAATCTTATTTTTAGGCTGAGAAAAAGAGGGCTCTTTTGGTAGGGGCACTAAGGTATTTACTTGCGGAAAATCGTGTACTACTTGGCGCAATTCATTTAGAGATTTTGCATCGTGAGCTTGTTCTAATCGCTTTTCGTACTCTTCAATGTCTAGGTTATTATTGGCATAAGCTTCGCCAATGGCCTCAATCACCTTTTCTCTATGCTTAGGCAAACCAAATACGATGGGCTTTTCCTTCTTGCTATTTTCTTTTTTATAGGGTGATGGTTCCATGTAACAAATTTAGTTTTTGTTGTTGGCAAATAACAGAATTTTTCTTAGAATCCAATCCTTTTAAT
>CAKZMZ010000094.1 GCA_937129345.1 uncultured Thalassovita sp.
GTCTCAGGGAAACGTATTTTTTTTACGCCCATCTCATTTCTTAAAAAGTCTTTTACCTTTTCAACTTCCGGCGTTCCGTTCATGTACTCTATACCTGCGTAAATATCTTCGGTGTTTTCCCTGAAAATTACCATATTGGTCAATTCAGGTTTTTTTACGGGTGAAGGTACGCCTTTGAAATATCTTACGGGTCTTACACAAGCATACAAATCTAACTCTTGTCGTAGCGCCACATTTAGTGAGCGAATCCCCCCTCCAACAGGTGTGGTCAATGGTCCTTTAATACCTACTAGATATTCACTGAATGCATCTAGGGTGTCTTTTGGCAACCATTCACCGGTTTTATCAAATGCTTTTTGGCCGGCCAAAACTTCTTTCCATACGATTTTTTTGCTTCCGCCGTAAGCTTTTTCTACAGCAGCATCGAATACTTTTTGGGATGCGGGCCAAATGTCAATTCCTATGCCATCGCCTTCAATAAAGGGTACTACAGGTTGATCGGGAACATTTAACACTCCGTTATCAATCGAGATTTTTTGTTCGCTCATTATATGTATTTAAAAGGTTAATTGAATAGATTCTACTAAACTTTTGCAAAGATACGTTTCTGCTTTGAAAGTAAAAATTTATGCTTTGCTCAGCTGTTTTTGTATAAGTAAGATTTTAAATTTGTTACTACGACTATGCATTCTATATTTGCCTTCATTATTGTACCTCATAAGCATTACATCATATAGTAACAAACCCAGCAGCTCATCGTATTATTAGTTTGGTTATATTTTTTTGCTTATGCTTAAATTTTTTATCTCTTCGACCTTAACATTCATTTTTTGTTTAAGTGCCTACAACCCGGGCCGTGCCATCATTTCTATGGAAAATGAAATTGGCTTTACGACCAATAACAATGTGCTAAGGGCTCAAGAAGCTCAAATGTTTGTTGGTCTTTTAGATAAAGAATTGAAACAGGTCAATCAGAAACTACCTGCAGGTTTCAATTTTTTTAATGATGCTTTGCCTTTGGATATTTACGATTATTGGAATAAGAGGAGAGATGAAAACTATTTTGTGCTGCTCACCAAAGTGGTGTACTTAATAGATAAAGACATCACTTTTTTTGATGAAGAAATCCTAAGCAATGAGCAGATAATCCAAGAGAAAATGCCTGAATATCATATAGAAAAAACAGGTTCCAATAAATTTCATATCGATTGTGGATTTTTGGCTCCTTCTTTCGATTATGAGTTGAATTTTTACAGGCCCCCTTTCGTAGGTAAAATAGCTGATGTTCAAAAAAAGATAGAAAAACTGAATCCTGAACTTGGCAGGCCAATGTTTTCGGTTGTTCAGCACAACTATAAATACGGCCGTGTTTTAATGCATAAGACCTCAAAAATGTCTGTGTGTATAGCCAATTACTACCCGTTTGCTAATGGTAAAACATTAGAGGTTAACTACACGCTCAATTACATATATGAATTACCTCCCGGCCTTTTAGGTGGTCATCGTATGCTTATAAGAGAAATTAAAGATGGTATTGCCTCTTTGATTTTGAACACTAGAAATGTATTTAGCGCTGTAGAAAAAGCACCTAAGAAATTATCTCATTGAGAGCAAACGATTGTACTCGTCTACTATTTTAATTAGGTCTTCGGCTTTCTTCCACTTGAGTTTGTTCTTTTTGGCAAATTTTTTAATTTCATTGCCCAATTCGCCAAACTGCACCAAATTATCTTTGGCCTTTTTGGTGAGTGGCAGTAGGTTTTTACCTTCTAGCATAAAAAACTCGGTTCTTGAAGACGCCCTCTCTACACTGCGCGCTGTGCTGAAACCGCTTACATAATTGCTTCGGCTAATGTCCACATCGTGCTTCATGAGCAATTGCACTTCGCCCGTGGTCAAAACTTTAAGCAAACCGACAAGGCCTACGCCATCCAGTCGGTAATCAAGCCCGTTTACAAAAAAGCTCACATCTTTGCCCTCGTTTTTTATCCATTCTAGATATTTGATTTCTTTTAGGGGCAACATTTTTATTTCGCCATTTACAAATATTTCGAGTCGATTGTTGCCTAGATCGTAGCGCAGTTGGTATCCCTCTACCACTTGTTCATTTTTTAAAACAACGCGGCCTGTGTTCCATTCATCATCCCAAAAGTAATTGCCGGCCGATTCGTAACTTACAAAAGGCATGTTCCATAAACTATTTGGATTGTATCCAAATCGGTTGTAATAACCACCAGGAAAAAAACCGGGCGAGAAAAATTGGGCGGTTAGTTCTGTAGAAAAGATTGCCAGAAAAAGTATCGGCACAGTTAGTTTCAGTAGCTTCATGATTATTTAGTGTGTTGCTTTCTACCTCAATACAAAAGGTGATCTATAAAAGTTTCTAAGCCTATTCTAGGCCATGTACTCCTTGTGGGCTTGATTCTAGAAATTGGTCTGCGTTGAGGTCGTCTATGATGGTGAGCATATAGTAAAGATCATTGTAAAAACCCTTAATGTGTTCTGCTTTGCTCAAAGACTTATTGAGATTTACTTTAAATATTTCCTTCTTCATGTTTACCGCAACATAGATTTTACCCTCTATAATAGATATAAAAACCCTTGATTTACTGTTCTTTCTCAGCTTGAGTATTTTTTGCATAAAAGCCTCGGTTAGCAGTTTTTCTCCCTCTAGTTTATCTTCTGCGTACACGGTAAATTTATCTCTAAATCGGTGGTTTACCGGTAAGATGTATTGGCCATAGTAAAAATGATGTTTTTGTACCAAAGTGCCCAAATGTCCTAGCTTTTCGTACAGATTGTCGTCTAATATAAAGATATTGCCATTGAACTCTATAGGGCAGTCTGCTACTAAAAAAAGCCCATCGAAAATGTTTTTCCAGTCTTTTTTTTCTTTGTTGGTTAAGAAGTTTTTACGGGGTTTTTCTTTGGCTTCATAGGCCACATGTAGTTCTGAAAACTGTACGGATATGCCTTCTATTTCGCCTTTTATCAAGTCATCGCCATAGTAGTTATCAGGTTTAAGCATGAATAGTTTACTGGCTTCAAAATTATCATAAGGTACAAAATCTTCTGCGTAATATTCTAGTGAGGGATCTACAAAGTTGATAAGGTTTTTTACGATTAGATCTTTAAAATTTTCTGGTATGGTTTCATCTAAAAAATACTTTCTGTACACAAAAAATACAATAGGCGCGGTTATCAGCACAGTGCCCAAGATAATGTAAAGGGAAACATTTCCGTACAAATACGCCAAAGCCCAACTCAGGGTGATTATACCAGCTAAGATGCCACCTAATCTTCCTCGCCAATACCGCATTCTGTAACGCCTCTGTTCTAGGGCATCAAGGTCTTCTTTAAGTTGTTCTTCTAAATGTGTCTTAAACTCGGCAAAAGTTTTCATTACAGACTTACTTGTTTCTAGGCTGTCATAAATCCGCCATCTACACGGTGCGTGCAACCTGTTATGTAATTGGCTTCATCAGAAGCTAAGAAGAGTGCCATGTTGGCTACATCATCTGTACTGGCGTACCGCCGCAATAGAATGCTTTTTTCTAATATTTTTTTGCCTTCTTCGGGGTTTTGCGGTCTCACAGCCTTTTCTAGCCCACGCACCATTTCTGTTTCTACAGGACCGGGATGTATAGAATTTACTCTGATGTTTAGCTTGGCACCTTCTATGGCCGCCGTGCGCATCATGCCGGTTACCGCATGTTTACTAGCCGAGTAGGCAATGGACTTGCCGGCCCCTCTTAAGCCAGCTACCGAAGAAATTAACAAAACACTGCCTCCGCCGCTTTTGGCAATGGCTGGCATGCAGTGTTTCATGGTAAGCCATACGCCTTTGAGATTTACATCAATTACTTGGTCAAAAGCCTCTTCGGGGTAGTCCCAAAGCAGGTGTGCTTCACCTCCAATACCTGCATTGCAACAGGCGATATCTAACTTTCCCCACTTTTCTAATAGCTTGTCTACAGCTGCCTTAAGTTCTCCTGATTTTGTTACATCTGCTTTTAGCCAAGACACTTGGTCTGCAGGTAGTTTTTCGCAAGAATTTACCAGCTCGTTTTCATCCACGTCCAGTAACATAACTTTGGCGCCTTCTTCAATAAATTTTGTGGCGATACCTAGTCCAATGCCACGCATTGCACCGGTAATTAAGGCTATCTTGTCTTTCAGTCTTTTCATTCGCTTCGATATTGGATTTATTAAGGCTTTTTTACTTTTAGCCTAAATCTACAAAACCCAAGCATAATCTTATACTGATTGCTTCTAAAATTGGGAATGCCCATTTAATCCTTTATGAAAATTTCTTCGGGATATTGAACGGATTCTAGGTACAATCCGTGGGCTGGCACGGCATAACGCTTACCTGTTATTTTTTTCGATTTGAGCAAGTTCTCTAAATCTTTTACAGCAATATTTTGCTGGCCCACTTGTAGTAAAGCACCTGTGATCAATCTTACCATGCCTCTTAAAAATCTGTTGGCTTCTATATGGAAAAGTAGCATATGCTTTTGCTGCTCAAAGTAGGCATGAGTTACCTTGCAAAGGTTGTGTTCATTATTGCTGTTTGTTTTGCTAAAAGCCGTGTAGTCTTCCCACGTGAGCAGTAAATCGGCAGCTTTTTGCATATTTTTTAAGTCGAGGCTACGGTAGTGAAAAAAGGCATAATCTGTGAGGAAGGGGTCTTTTTTCTGGGTGATTTTATAGAGGTATTTCCTGCTCAATGCAGAAAAGCGCGCATGGGCTTCAGGTTGAACCAACAATAGGTCATCTATGCTTATGTCTGCGGGGAGTAAGCTGTTTATTCTTCTCAAAAATAGGTGTTTATCTAACTTTACTTCGTGTTTAAAGTGTGCGAATTGCTGCAAACAATGTACACCAGTGTCTGTACGGCCACTGCCTTGCACCAATATTTCCTGTCTGAGTATTTTGCTGATACCTTCGCTAATTTCTTGTTGTACAGATCGGGCATTTTGCTGAATTTGCCAACCGTGGTATGCTGTTCCTTTGTAAGCTATTTGTATGAAATACTTCAATTGGCTGATAATATATTAAAAAGGATATATAATGTTGTGTATTCTTTGTATATTAATGGAGTAAGTCCTACCTTTGCGTGTTATTTTAGGGCTCGTTTTTTAAAAGGGCAAATATAGAAAAAATACAATTTTTTAAATATCTCTTATCAAAATAAATTTTATCAGCCTTGGCAACAATTAGAGACGGAAGAAAAAATTTCTCATCAATCAAAAATGTTCTCGACTATCCTGATTTCCTAGATGTGCAATTTAGGTCATTTATGGACTTTTTTCAGTTGGATACTCCTCCGGAAAAAAGAGCGCAGGAAGGACTTTACAAGGTCTTCGCTGAGAATTTTCCTATATCGGATTCTAGAGAGAATTTTATTTTAGAATTTATCGATTACACTGTAGACCCTCCTAAGTACACTGTGGACGAGTGTGGAGACAGAGGTTTAACTTATTCGGTGCCACTTAAAGCTAAACTACGCCTCTCTTGTAATGATGAAGACAATGAGGATTTTGAGACCATAGAGCAAGAGGTTTTCTTGGGCAATATTCCTTATATGACAAGAAGAGGTTCTTTTGTGATCAATGGCGCTGAACGTGTTATCGTTTCTCAGCTGCACAGATCTCCGGGCGTTTTCTTTGCACAAAGCAAGCACACCAATGGCACTAAGTTGTACTCGGCAAGGGTAATCCCTTTTAAAGGTTCTTGGATCGAGTTTGCAACTGATGTAAACAATGTAATGTATGCTTACATCGACAGGAAGAAAAAATTCCCTGTGACTACTTTGCTTAGAGCCATAGGATGGGGCACTGACAAAGATATTTTAGACTTGTTTGAATTGTCTGAAGAAGTGGAGGCCAAGAAGGATGCTGTTAAAAAAGTAGTGGGTCGTAAGTTGGCCGCAAGGGTTTTAAAAACCTGGACAGAAGACTTTGTGGATGAAGATACAGGAGAAGTTGTGTCTATTGATAGAAATGAAGTAGTCATGGAGCGTGATTCTGTAATTGAGGAGGAAGATATCGACACCATTGTAGATTCTGGCGTAAAAAGTATCATACTCCACCGAGCAGATATCAACATTGCAGATTATACCATAATCTACAATACGCTTCAAAAAGACAACTCTAACTCAGAAAAAGAAGCGGTAGAGCAAATTTACAGGCAGCTAAGAAATACAGAAGCACCTGACGAGCAAACTGCTCGTGATATTATACAAAATCTATTCTTTAGTGACAAGAGGTACGATCTAGGAGAAGTAGGAAGGTACAGGATCAATAAGAAACTCTCGTCGGATACAGATATAGATACCAAAGTATTGACCAAGGTAGATATCATCAGCATTGTTAAGTACTTGATTACCTTGATCAACTCAAAAGCAGTGGTGGATGATATTGACCACTTGAGTAACAGAAGGGTAAGAACGGTAGGAGAGCAATTATATTCACAATTTGGTGTTGGCTTGGCTAGAATGGCCCGTACTATCCAAGAGCGGATGTACGTACGGGACCATGAGGACTTCAAACCTGTTGATTTGATCAATGCGAGGACGCTTTCCTCAGTGATCAACTCATTCTTTGGTACCAACCAATTGTCTCAGTTTATGGATCAAACCAATCCACTAGCTGAGATTACCCATAAAAGAAGGGTATCTGCTTTAGGCCCTGGTGGTTTATCTAGAGAGCGTGCAGGTTTTGAAGTGCGAGATGTACACTACACACACTACGGTCGCTTATGTACCATCGAAACACCTGAAGGACCAAATATTGGCTTGATTTCTTCACTTTGTGTTTATGCCAAAGTGAATCCAATGGGCTTTATTGAAACGCCTTATAGAACTGTAAAAGATGGTGTTGTTAATATGAATAAAGATGTATCATACCTCAGTGCAGAAGAGGAAGATACACACAACATAGCCCAAGCAAATGCACCATTGACAGATGATGGCAAATTTGTGAATAATATTGTAAAGGCAAGGTATGAGGGTGATTTTCCTCTTAAAGAGCCTGATAACATTACGTTTATGGATGTTGCGCCGAACCAAATTGTTTCTGTGGCGGCCTCATTGATTCCTTTCTTGGAGCACGATGATGCCAACCGTGCACTAATGGGTTCTAACATGCAGCGTCAGGCAGTGCCTTTGTTAAGAGCTGAGGCACCAATTGTTGGTACCGGTTTAGAAAAGAGAGTTGCAGAAGACTCTCGTACTCTGATCACCGCTGAGGCCGATGGTGTAGTAGAATTTGTAGACTCTACAAAAATAAAAATCAGATACGATTTAACCGATAATGAGAGATTGGTAAGCTTTGATGATGAAGTGGTACAACACGATTTGTCTAAGTTCAGAAGAACCAACCAAGATACTTGCATTAACTTGCGACCACTGGTCAAGAGAGGCGATAAGGTGAAGAAAGGTCAAGTGCTTTGTGATGGTTACGCCACTGACGGAGGCGAGCTTGCTTTAGGTAGAAACTTACTCGTTGCATTCATGCCATGGCAAGGATACAACTTTGAGGATGCCATTGTAATTTCTGAGAAAATTGTTCGCGAAGATATATTTACTTCTATCCATATCGATGAATATGAGCTTGAAGTAAGGGATACGAAAAGAGGGGAAGAAGAACTTACGCCTGAAATTCCTAACGTAAGTGAAGAGGCCGTTAAAAATCTTGACGAAAACGGTATAGTAAGAACAGGTGCTGAGATAAAAGAGGGTGACATCTTGATAGGTAAGATTACGCCGAAAGGTGAAAGCGATCCTACCCCTGAAGAAAAGTTACTTCGCGCCATATTTGGTGATAAGGCGGGAGATGTAAAGGATGCATCATTGAGAGCGCCTGCATCATTGAGAGGTGTTGTGATCGATACTAAGTTGTTCTCTAGACCTAAAAAAGATAAGGATTTAAGGGCAAAATCTAAGAAAGAGGTAGAGTTGCTCAAAAATAGATTTAGCCGCGACCTTATTACAATGAGAGATAAGTTGATAAGAAAGCTTATCACTCTATTAGAAGGCAAAGTTTGTGAAGGTATCAAGCACAAGTTTGGTCATGAAATCATGAGCAAGGGAGTTAAATTCTCTGATATGAACATCAAAGAGAATCTCTTTCCTGATCAGAACCCTTACAAAGACGAAAGTACTTACGCTGTACCTGAAGAGGTAAACCTAATCTCAGACCTTATATTAGACAACTGGACAGATGATGAGGCGACAAACCGTTTGGTGGTTGAGATGATCAAGAATTTCAATAATCGTAGAAACGAGATCATTGGTAAGTTTAAGAGAGACCGCTTTACATTAGAAGTGGGCGATGAGTTGCCGGCAGGTATTGTAAGACTGGCCAAGGTCTACATTGCTAAAAAACGTAAGTTGAAAGTAGGTGATAAAATGGCAGGCCGCCACGGTAATAAAGGTGTGGTTGCCAAGATTGTACCTCAAGAAGACATGCCTTTCTTAGAAGACGGAACGCCAATGGATATTGTATTAAATCCGCTTGGTGTACCTTCTCGTATGAACATAGGTCAGATTTACGAGACCATCTTAGGTTGGGCAGGTAAGCAATTGGGTAGAAAATACGCCACTCCAATTTTTGATGGTGCAAGCGAAGAAGAGGTAGAACAAGAATTGAAAGAGGCAAAACTGCCACCATTTGGCCGTGTACATCTGTATGACGGTTTGGCTGGCGAGCGCTTTGATCAACCTATTACCGTGGGAATGATTTATATGCTTAAACTAGGCCACCTGGTTGACGACAAGATGCACGCTCGATCAATTGGTCCTTACTCATTGATTACCCAGCAGCCATTGGGCGGTAAAGCGCAATTTGGTGGTCAGAGATTTGGTGAGATGGAAGTTTGGGCATTGGAGGCCTTTGGTGCGGCCAATGTACTTCAAGAAATCCTTACCATAAAATCTGATGATGTAATCGGAAGAGCTAAGGCTTATGAAGCAATAGTTAAAGGTGAGAATATGCCTAAGCCAAACATCCCTGAGTCTTTTAATGTATTAGTACACGAACTTAGAGGCTTAGCATTAGAAATAACTTTAGGCAACTAGTCTAATCAAACCAAATGACATGAACCAGCTACGAAAGTAGCTGGTTTTTTTTGTATTGAACCAAAAAGTCAATAGTAAAGAAATACTGTCGTTGTGAAACTAGCAGATTTTTTTACTATGAAGATTGTATTTTTAGCCGTATCGTTGCTTTTACTTTGTAACGTAGGCATCTCCCAGAGAATTAAATGGCAGAGATTGACTCCCACCAAAATGTTGGAGATAGGTTTTACCGGCAATGCCTACAATGGAGACTTAGGATCAGCATATCAAAAATGGGGAGCAGGCGCTTCTTTAAGTTTGTTGTTAAACGAAAAAGAAAAATTGAATGGTGGTATCAGTTTATCGTATCATTCTTTCTCTGGACAGACAATAAGTTTTGAGCCTTTTCCGATAAATGAAGAAGATGTATATCCCAATACTTTTTTTAGAAGTAACAGTATTGCTGCAAGTTACAATTTGAGGTACCATTTTATTAAATCGGACCATATCCACTTGTATTTGGCCCAGGGTGTTGGTTTACTTCGCTTTAGCAGTAAAGATTCTGCAGGTAATAACCTGCAAGACAGATTGCTAACAAGAAATTTTGATGAAAGTTATTCAAGCACCACCTTTATATTGCCCACCAGTGTAGGTTGTGTTTTTCTGCTAAGAAATGGCTATGGACTTGGCCTACAAGCCTCAATACAGAATGTATTTTCTGATTATATAGATAACATCTCTCAACTAGGAGAGAAGCCTGGCAGCGACAACATTATCTCCATAAAAGCGGCATTTTATGTGCCATTGAGCTTTTATTCTACAAGAAGCAGGAGAAGATGAACTCTCTATGATGCTTGATGCTCAATATGGCTTATATTGATGCTAGACTTTATTGCTCCAAAATAAAACATCAATAATGCTTTTCTTCTCATAAATTTCTACAAAACTTGGGCTGATTTCTATATGTTTAGCTGCTTATTTTGTAATCTGGTAAAAACTTATTTCCTTAAGAATTACAAGCTTTACTAGGTGCTTAAAAAAGGAGCACGGTTTAAAATTTTAAAATAAGCATATGGATAGAGCTAATTTTTTTAAGGACGTATATGAAGTTGTTCGTCAGATTCCCAAGGGCAGAGCAACCTCCTATGGTGCTATTGCACAATACCTAGGAGTAAAAAGTGGCGCTAGAATGGTCGGGTGGGCCATGAATGCTTCATTTACTGAAAATAACTATGTACCAGCACATAGAGTAGTGAACAGAAATGGTTTGCTCACAGGTAAGCATCATTTTAAAAACCCAAATGAAATGGCCAATCTATTAAGAGAAGAAGGGATAGAGGTTGAAGGCAATCAAATAAAAAATTTTGCTGATTGCTTTTGGGATCCCTCTGTAGAATTAGCTTTGTAATTTATTGAGTATTTGGAGGCTTGTTTTTGTTTAATTATTATTTTTAAGACATAACTCGCACTTGACACATGGTATTCAATCATTACTGATGCTCATTTTATCAGGAGCTAAGGAATTCAGCTAAATACTCAACGCACTACTTAGTAATACAGAAATACGCAACCACTGAAAATGGACAAAGCGCAATTATTTAAAGCCATAACTGAAAAAAAGTCATTTTTATGCATTGGGCTAGATACCGATATTAAGCGAATACCCTCACATTTACTCTCAGAAGAAGACCCTATTTTTGCTTTTAACAAAGAAATCATAGACGCCACATCAGATTTATGTGTTGCTTACAAACCCAATACAGCTTTTTATGAGTCTATGGGTGCAAAAGGCTGGGAAAGTTTACAAAAAACGCTGGAGTATATCCCAAAAGAAATTTTCACCATTGCAGATGCTAAAAGAGGCGATATAGGAAATACCTCTACCTTATATGCCCGCGCATTTTTTGAAGAAATGAAATTTGATGCGGTCACTGTTGCCCCGTACATGGGCAGTGATTCGGTAAAGCCTTTTTTAGGCTATGATGATAAATGGGTTATTTTACTGGCCTTAACCTCTAATCAAGGTAATATAGATTTTCAACTTCTTGAAACGAAGAGTGGTAATAGAGTCTTTGAAGAAGTGCTACTAAAGTCAAAAGAATGGGCTGATACCAATACGCTCATGTATGTAGTAGGGGCTACCAATGCTGCATATATTGTCCGCATAAGGCAATTGGTGCCTGAGCACTTTTTACTAGTTCCCGGGGTTGGTGCGCAAGGAGGTGATCTAAAGGCCATCTCTAAAGAGGGAATGAACGATCAGTGTGGTTTGTTGGTCAATGCCTCGCGCTCCATTATCTACGCGAGTAAAGAAAAAGACTTTGCAGAAAGAGCTAGAGACGAAGCTGCAAAAATACAAGGCGAAATGAGCCAATTGTTAGACGAATATTTACCCTAAAATTAAATAAAACTAATATATAAAAGATGATGGAATGCGTTATTCGGATATTATCCTATCGAATTTTTTTAATTTTTACTTATTTTTTGCTGGATAATTGAAAACCTCTCTGCTATTATGATTAAGACCAAAACCAGCCTTTTACTTATACTACTTGCTTTATCAATATTACCGCTTGCTAAGGGTCAGCGGTATTCTAAGGGTCTTTATCAAGCTTGGGAAACCAACTTGAACAAAAAGATTGTAGACTTGAACTCACTTCATGGCTTTATCCCGCGCAATTCTATAACGCCTATTTATCACACCAACTTTTGGAATAAAAGACAAGCAGAAGGGGCCTTTTTTGAAGAGGAGCCTATGATAGTAATCGTAGTAAAAAGTATAGAAAAGGCATACCCATTAAGTGTGCTTACCTACCATCAGGTAATTAACGACAAAGTTGCAAATATACCGGTTGCCATAACCTATTGCCCACTTTCTGCAAGTATTAATGTATACGATAGAAGAGTGGAGTTTGATGGACAAACTAAACTGGTTGAATTTGGGGTTTCAGGTATGTTGCGTTTGGGCAATACTGTTTTGTGGGATCACGATACGCAAAGTTGGTGGCAACAATCCAATGGTATGGCCATTACAGGTGATTTAACAGGGGCAGAGCTCAAGGCTGTTCCGTTTATGAAGCTTTCTTACAAGCAATTTAATAAAAGTTTTCCTTATGGGCTGGTAATGGATTATAAAGTTGATAAAGCTGTAAATTATGGTACTACCCCTTACTATGAGCATGACGACCCTGAAAAGGCCATTCCTAATCTTTATTTAGCACCGCCGCCTTTGAGAATGCCCCCAAGGGAACAGGTAGTGGTGGCCTCATCTATGGGAGATCAAATCATTTATCCATTAGACATTGTAAAGTCTTTTGGTGTTTTGAACGATACGCCCAACAACAACTATGTAGCTATTTTTTTTGCAGAGGGCGTAGTCTCTGCTTTAGACCAAGAATATTTTAAAGATTCTAGGGATGTGGGCACCTGTATAGTTTTTTCTGCATTTCACAACAACAGAAGACTCACATTCAAAAAGAAAAATGATAACTTTATAGACGAACAAACCAACTCGGTTTGGGATATTACGGGAAAATGCGTTAGCGGTCCGCTTAAAAATGAGCAGCTTCAAATATTACCTTACCGGTCAATGTTTGCTTATGCGGCGCTTTCTATGTGGCCCGATGCAAGAATTTTTGGAGAAAGCTATTAAAGAAAATGAAACAACTAGCAAAATTATCAGTCGCCTTGTTGCTCATAAGTCAAAACATTTGGGCACAAGATAATTTGGTGCTTAATGCCAGTTTTGAAGAAATTGCCCAAGAGACCAGAGGGCAAGCATACATGGAAAACGTAGCCCATTGGTACAATGCCAATAAAAGGCAAAACACACCTTTGTACGGTACGCCTGACCATATGTATGCAGCCAAAAGGTACAATGGCACTACTAGAAACGATGCCTATTTTAAACCTTTTGAAGGTAAATCTACGGCAGGGGTCATTACCTATATGCAAAGAGTAAGAGATTACAGAGAGTACATTTCAATTAGGTTAACAAAAGAAATGCAGATTGGAAATACCTATGAAGTGTCTTTCTACATTACCAATGGTAATTTTACTACCTTCGGAAATATCGGGACCAATGGCTTTGGTGCCTTACTAACTGAGGTGCCTGTTGAACAAAGAGCTTATGAGCCGCTCTACGAAAAGCCACAGTTCATGATTGACGATATTTTTTACTCTACAGAGTGGCAAAAAATCACTTTTAAAGTGAAAGCTGATAGAGCTTATAGGTATTTAACTCTAGGTAATTTTTTAAGGGATTATTACATAAAAAAAAGGTATTATCACTACGATGTTGATCCACAAAGCTACTTCTATATAGACAATGTAAGTGTAGTGGAGATAGATGACGAGGTAAGCTATGAAGAAGAAGAACCCATAGTGACCCAACAAGTAGCAGAACCCGAAAAAGAAGAAGTGTTGGAAGGCCGTAATGTAAATGTGCAGAATAGGTTTAAGATCAACAAGTGGAGCATAACTATTAAAGTTTGGGATCGCAAAGAGGTAGATGGTGACGTAATTTCTTTAAGGTACAATGACCGTTGGATTTTGAGAAACTACTCTTTAAGAAAGCGGAAAAAGAAAATAAAAATCAATTATCAGCCTAGTAAGGACAACATCTTAGTATTTTTTGCGCACAATTTAGGAGAAGAACCTCCGAGCACGGCAGCCATCATGCTCAAAAGTGGAAAAGAAAAACGATACATGAACATTCAGTCTGATATGAAGTACTGTGGGGCCATCCAATTGGTAAGGTAGATTTAGAAGAGGCTTCCTTGTTTGGGATAGTTGAACGGTTTGATCAATTCAGCAGAGTTGTTGCTGGCAACATTTACCTTTTTGGCTACGGTATAATATTCTATTTTATCTTCTTCAGGGGCATTTAGGAGTGCAAAGGATTCTTCTTCAGGTAAATCTGTATTTAGCCAAAGCTTTTCATTTTCAGGAGAAAGTATGGCAGGCATTCTTTCATGCAAATGCTCTATTTTCTGCAGTGCTGGCATGGTAATGATGCTAAATGAGAATAAAGTATTACCTTGTTGTTGCCAAGTTTCCCAAATACCTGCAAAGGCAAAAAGCTTTTCATCTTTAAGGGTAATTCTGTATGGGATTTTTTCCTTACCTTCTTTTTTCCATTCATAGTAGCCATCTGCAGGTATTAAACATCTGCGCTGGCGAAAAGCATTTTTGAAAGCAGGTTTTTCAGCAACGCTCTCTATTCGGGCATTAATGGTTTTAAAGGCTATTTGAGTGTCTCTAGCCCAAGCGGGCACCAGACCCCACTGAAAAAGCTGTAATTTGGAGGGTGAACTATGGGTGATTACCGACAACTTGCTGCCGGGTGCTGCATTGTAATTTTTTTGGAAAGCACCGTTGTCGAATTTGGCATCGAACCTGTCCTCTATTTCTTCCTCTTCTTTTACAAGGGTAAATCTACCACACATATTATAAAGTGATTTTCAATAGGAATTTAGCTCAAATAATCTTTATATACAAGGTGTATCAAGGCTTTGCTCAGTAAGAGAATTAGCGAGTTTAAGTAAAGTAGAAGATTTACAAAATCTATTAGTTCTGATTTTTACCAAACATTTTATACCTGTCTTTAAGAGCTGTTGCTTGTAGTATAGATAAATAAAGCAGCATTTAAGAATAGGTTTCTCTAAACCACTCTATAAGTTGGCCTGCTATACTAAAAGTACCCGGCGTATTTGGCATTTCTTCAGGTGCGTACCAATTGGCGTCGTCTAGTTCCTCGTCATGAAGGGCTATCTCGCCTCCTGCCCATTCTGCAGTAAAACCCACCATCATAGAATTTGGAAAAGGCCAAGGCTGACTCCCAAAATATTTGATGTTCTTGACCTTTATGCCAGCCTCTTCCTTGACCTCTCTGGCTACGCATTCCTCAAAAGTTTCGCCTATTTCTAAAAATCCAGCTAGTACGCTGTAAAACTGACCCTTAAACCTTTTTGAATGTCCAAGTAAAATTTTCCCATCTTTTACTACTGCCACGATCACAGCAGGAGAAATAGTTGGGTAGTAGGTAATACCGCAGTTATTGCAAATCAAGGCCAATTCGTGTTCTTTATTTTGGGTCTTATGAGCACATCTGCCACAAAATCTGTGGCTTACCGCCCAATTAATAATTTGGTTGGCCCTGCCTGCAAGTAGCAGTTGTTCTTGTGGAAGTTTATTGAAAAGCGCCCTTATTGGTACAAATTCAGTCTTCTCAATCTCCGAAGGTTTTTCTAGCAGCCCGATAATATCGCAATTGCTGTTATTTAGCTTACCTAGGTGTTGCTTACTATATTTTGAACTGGCAATTTGCTCGGGCATTTCATTAAAGATAAAAGAAGGCATTTCATCATCTTTTGTAATCAGTATATTTGAATAGTAAAAGATTATAAAAGTCTGATGCTTTGTTGAGGTATCTGGAGAAAGGGCTGGGGTAAATGATAAGCTTTCTAGCGTCATAGAGAATAATTTGTAGCTATGGTTGATTTTTTATTGGGCAAGTCATTTTTATATGTCTCGTTTCTTAATTGATTGGAGATTTTTTACGAGAGGTACTTGCTTTATAATCAGATAAATCTAAATAGGTAACCATTCCTTGTAATCAG
>CAKZMZ010000095.1 GCA_937129345.1 uncultured Thalassovita sp.
ATTAACCTTATGAATATGCTTTCAGACTTTAAATTGCGGTATCGGCTCAACTTTTAGCGGTATTTTTATTGACACTGCCGTTTTCACTACCATTTTGTTCGCTTTTTGGCAATTCCTCTAATAAGGCTTTGGCTTTTTTTCTTTTAAGGCGCTTTAGCAAACTTGATGTAATGTTCAAGAAGTTGGCTTCGGTGATCAAACCGACCAATTTACCATTATTCACTACAGGTAAAGAGCCAATGTTGTTTTCCATCATTATTTCCATAGCTTCTACTATGGTTTGCTCTGGTTTAATGGTAATGGGTTTTTTGATCATGATTTCATCTAACTTTTTGGGGTTTTTCATGCCGTTTTTGTAGCAGTCTGCAAAATATCTCAAAAGTTCGCGATGCGTGATCAGCCCGATAAGTTCGCCATTATCGTTTTCTATGGGCAGGTATCTCAATTTTTGCCAATCCATCATGTCGGCACTAAATTCGGGAATGTCCTCTTTGGTAACCGTAAAAATATCGGTAGTCATAAACTCCTCAACCAAAAAGGCAGAATGCGACCATTCGTTCATGTCATCGGCTTGGGCAAGGGACCAAGAGGAAACAGGCTGGTTGGTAGTTTGGTTTTTGTACATACTGGCTACTAATGCAGTAGTTGCTTCTTCTTTGGAAGAATGCTTAACTAGTTTGGTATAAGATTCTAAAATCCATCTTGCGCCGGTTCTGCTGGTCTCATTTCTTTCTGCAATAACATCTAAGTATTTTGTGATATCGCTGTCACTGACTCCTGTTTTCTTTAGTCCTTGTTTTGCAATGGGCAAAAGTTCTTTTTCTATGAGTTCAGTATCGTTAATGATTTTTTGATTGACCCAATAAAACTTGGCACCAAGGCCTAGTTTAGCGGCTTTTAAAAAATTAGATTTGGCATCGTCAAAATCGATTTTTTTGGTAATATCGGGGTATACCTCGCTTAGGCCGTTCATTAGGCCGAGCCAAAAAGCAGAATTGGCTACCTCATCAACTACGGTGGGGCCTGCTGGTAAAATCCTGTTTTCTATTCTCAGATGTGGCTTGCCGTTGGGCGAGATGCCATAGCAGGGGCGGTTCCATCGGTAAACAGTAGAATTGTGTATGTTTAGGGCTTTCAGTTTGGGTGTAACGCCTTCATCCAGGCTTTGTATTACATCCTCGTCCACGTCTGTGGTCAATAGTATTTTAAATCGAACAATATCTTCCCTGATCAAATCGAGAATAGAATTCTTTAACCATGCATTGCCAAAAGTAACCCGGGGGCTTGTGTATCTGAGATGTTCCCCAGTAATTCTTGTATCTATAGATTGCTGAAAAAGCGCGATTCGGGTTTCGTTCCAAAGTCTTTTGCCAAAAAGCATGGGAGAATTTGAGCTAATGGCCATCACGGGCGCCGCAATGGCAAGTGCTGTGTTGTACTTTTCAACAAATTCATCTGGTGTTACCTGCAGGTGTACTTGAAAACTCGTATTACAGGCTTCTACCAAGGCTGAGTGGTGTTTGATGTTAAGTTCATCCAAACCCTCGAGACGAAGCTCGTAAATCTTGCCTCTCAGGTTTTCTATGGCTTCTATCAAAGCGTAGTACCTATCCATCGGAGTGAGGTTGCTGGCTTCTAGGTCAAACTTTCTAATAGTAGGTAAAATACCGGTAAGTACGGGGGAAATGTCTAACTCACTAGCAGCAGCGCTTAGATTGTCTAAAAGACTATGTATTTCGTTTTCTATGGAAGAGAAACAATTGCCCGAAAACGGAATTGGGCTTAAGTTGGCCTCCAAATTAAACTTGGCAAGCTCAGTGGTAAAACTCGGATTTTTTAGTTTTCGCAGGAGCTCTAGAGATTTTGGGGCCGGTTTAAAATTCTCATCAACCAGACAAATTTCTTGTTCTGCTCCAATGTGTATGACCTCCGTATCAAAAAGGTCTTCTTCTAGCATGCGCTCTAGCGCTTTTACGTCTTTAAGGAGGTTTCTGGTAAAACCATTGAGTTCTTCTTGCGAACGTGCAATCCTTACACCTTTTGCACCCATGTTATTTTAAAGTTTATTAACAGCTAATTACCTTTATTAATGATACGTTTTTTTTGCTACATCTGAAAATATTTATTGATGTAAGCGCAATTAGAGCACAGCAAGAAGTATATTTTTTGATGAATAAATGAAAAAAGACCGGATTTTCCGGCCTTTTTTTGGTTTTATTGGTGTTGCTCTCTAAGCAAATCGTTCACGGTCTTTACCGGATTAAAGGTAATAATGGGAACTTCTACAAAAATGGTGTTCCAGTCAGACATGGAGCCATTCCATAGGCCGGGCAGCTCTTGCGCTTTCAATTCTTTGCCATCTTTAGATTTGTAAGAGATAAAACCTGTTTTTGGATCGCGGCATTGCATTAGGTCAAATTTATTGCCTTGGTAATCTTTAATAGCGCAAACCAAATCTACAGGATTAAAGTGCGTGGCGCCATTTGCAATATTTTGCTGGGTTATGTCTTTTTCGTCAATTTGCGCACTTTCTACCACTTGTAATGATACGGTGCCATCATTGTTTTTTGCCCAGAAGGGCCCACCACCGGGCTCACCTTCGTTTCTTACCATGCCGCATACCCTTATCGGTCTATTTAATTTTGTTTTAAGGTAAGAGATTTTTTCTTCTTTCGATTTTTGCTCGAACGGAGTTGCAGGCTCTACAGAAAGCTTTTTCTGTAAAAATTGATGCATATCTTCTAAAGTAGTATCTAGTATGTCTCCCTTTTCTAGTGTTTTGAGCATATCAAAAATTTGCTGCTGGTATTTAAGCAAAATGCCTCCAAGTGCTTTTTTATAAGTAAAGGTCGTTTCCTTCAATTTGTCAGGCACTACATTGTCTATGTTTTTTATGTAGATGATGTCTGCATCGATATCATTCAAATTGTCTAGTAACGCACCATGCCCGCCTGGTCTAAAAAGTATGGTTTGATCTTCGTTTCTAAAGGGTGTGTTATCTAGGTTTACAGCTATGGTATCTGTAGATTTTTTTTGGGCGGAGAAAGACACCTCGAATTTTACACCAAGCTCGCTTTCGTATTTGCTGCGGACTTCTTCAATTTTACCCTTAAATTTGGCCTCGTGCTCGGGCGATACGGTAAGATGTAATCTAACATTGCCTTCTTTATCTATAGCATAGTTGGCCCCTTCAACAAAGTGCTCTTCAATTGGGGTGCGAGTGCCGTTGGTATATTTATGGAATTCTAAAAGGCCTTTGGGCAAAGAGCCATAGTCCATGCCTTTATCGGTTAGGTAGTAAGCCAATATGTCTGCATACTTGCGCTCTAGCAGCATTTTTTCTAACTGTAAATCTTCTTTTGCCAAAGTAGTCTTTAAGGTATCGAAAAAGGCAAACTTCTCTATGTTTTTGAAGAACTGAAAAACTGGCCCCTGCTTTTCGGTAAATTCCTTATAGTTCTCTTCTGAATCTTGGTAGCTTTCCATAAAGGCGAACAAAGCTTTGAACATTCTACTTGCTGCACCGGAGGCCGGTACAAACTTTACTACCTTTTTATTTTTTGACACCTCCTCATAATATGTTTTATGTTCTTCTACCTCAGGTTCGTTCAGTCTAACAATACCATCGCCTACTTTGGCAGGACGCGACAGTTGTAAGAAAGGAAAGCCTGATTCAAAATTCTTGACCTGTTCTTCAACCTTTTCACGGGCTATACCTAATTGTTTTAATTGTGATAAATCAGTCTCTGTTAAATTCATTGATGTAATTAGATTTAATGGCTATGTTATTTTATAAAGCTATAATGATAATGAGACAAATTATTAAAAATCAAAATAAGAGTCAGATTTTTTCTTTGTTCATGACTTTGGCTTGTCCTCTTACGGTAATTTTTTTTGTATTGGCATTTTTAATGATGGTCTCTATTTCTGCAGTATGCCTTTTTTCATCTAAGCTAATTACCTTAAAAAAGGCGGTATATTCCTCCCCACAAAACATGGGTCTTAAGAATTCCACTTGCTGCATCATGTAAATACTGCCTTTACCAGGGAAAATCGTCCCCAATACTTTAGAGAATACACTGGCTGAAAAAATGCCATGTATGACCGGTTTTTTAAAAACAGTTTGTGCTGCATATGCTTCATCATGATGTATCGGATTGTCGTCGCCACTGATTTCAATAAATTTGTTTACTTGCTCTTGTGTAAAATTAAAGTTATGCTCGTAGCTGTCGTTGATTTTTAGCATGAATAAAATGTTAAATTATTATAAAAAAGAATCTTTCTCTACTACACAATCGATTACATAAAAAAAATATAAAATTATACGGGTATTATTGTTAAACTATTAATAAACAAGGTTTATCTGCATACTTTTTTCAAACTTGATACTTATTTTAAAAAGTAAACATTCTGATAAACGGTTGCGTGAAGGTTAAAATCAAAAAAAATAGGCCTATAATTTACATATTCGCCTAAACGGTTTTGAAATTTAATCTAACCGCCTTACATTTGTATCATAAATTAATCGAAAATACGACGGTGCTAGCACTACAAAGTATATAAAAAGTTTTCATTTTCATATTTACTAGACTAAGGGCTTTGTTTTTAACAGAGCTCTTTTTATTTGTACTTACCAAAAGTAACTCTCCTTAAGCGTATTTCATAAAACTACACAAACTTGATTAAGTAAGCCACACGCAAATCTGAGTAATAATCAGAAAGAGGTATTTATGGCTTAAATCTCATAAGGGAATTAAGGGAGAAGGTCCATTCGGGTGTGTAGAGCTTTTGGATCTCTATAAGGCTTTTAACTGTATACCAAGGCGATAGCTCAGGGTCGTTAAGATTTTTTACAATATGTATGCTCTGCGCAGGCATATAACTTTGCGCCAACAATATACATTTTTCTCCTTCTTTGTTTTCTGCTACATCCATAACTAACACAGCATGCCCGGGAAAACCACCTTGTATGAATACATCTCCGATGCTTATTTTATTTATATTAATTGGCAAAAGCTCTTTTGAAAGTGAATAAGTACCCGCATATGCAAATACTAAATCAAGGTATTTTCTAAAAGAACTATAGTCGCTTTGGTCTCTATTACTCGCTACCCAATGGGCTTTATTATCTTTTAATTATACCCTGTAGCCTTC
>CAKZMZ010000096.1 GCA_937129345.1 uncultured Thalassovita sp.
TTCATGAGTCTGTAGGCCACCCGCTCGAGTTGGACAGGGTATTGGGCTACGAAGCCAACTTTGCAGGAACCAGTTTTGCTACCTTGGATAAGTGGGAAAGCAAATCTTTTGAGTATGGCAGCAATTTGGTGAATCTTATTGCAGATAAGAAGCAAGAGCACTCTTTAGGTGCAGTAGGTTATGATGACGAAGGCGTACCGGCCAAACAGTGGGATTTGGTAAAAGATGGTATTTTGGTGAATTACCAGGCTATTAGAGATCAAGCACACATTATCGGCGAAGAGGAATCTCATGGCTGCTGCTATGCAGATAGTTGGAATTCGGTGCAATTCCAACGCATGCCGAATGTATCTTTAGCACCGGGCAAATCGCCACTTTCAGTACCCGATATGATCAAAGATGTAGAGAAAGGCATTTATATTATTGGAGATGGTTCATTCTCTATTGATCAGCAGCGCTATAACTTTCAATTTGGTGGGCAAGCCTTTTTTGAAATTAAAGACGGAGAAATTGTAGGGCCTTTAAGAGATGTGGCGTATCAGTCCAATACCCAAGAATTTTGGAATTCTTGCAGCGCCATTTGCGATGAGTCTGACTATCGCTTGGGCGGTTCTTTCTTTGATGGCAAAGGCCAACCGGGTCAGATCAGTTCTGTATCTCATGGTTCTTCTACGGCAAGGTTTGATAATGTAAACGTCATCAACACTGAAAGGAAAATATAAATTTAGTATGGTTGATGAGTTGTGAAGTCGTTTAGTTGAAATATCGAATTCATAACTCAACAACTTCACAACCCAACATTAAAAACATTAATTAAAAGAAATTTTATAATTCAATAAAACATCATGGCTATACTTTCAAAAGAAGAGGCTAAAAGCATTTTAGAAAAGGTCATAGGCTTTTCTACAGCAGATGAATGCGAAGCCAACTTAAATGGCAATGTGGGTGGCAACATCCGCTATGCGAGAAATACCGTAACAACCAGCGGTATGGAATCGAACACACAACTAGTGGTGCAAGCTGCTTTTGGCAAAAAAGTGGGCACGGCAACCGTAAACGAGTTCGATGAAGATTCTCTAAAAAAAGTAGTACAAAGGGCAGAAGAATTGGCAAAACTAGCTCCTGAGAACCCTGAATACATGGGCGTCTTAGAGCAACAAACCTATCAAGAGTCTAAGACTTTTGTACAGAATACGGCGGATATTACGCCTGAGTATAGAGCAGAAGTAGCGGCGGCGAGCATCAAACCTGCCAAAGAAAACGACATTACAGCAGCGGGTTTCTTTAACGACGGCTACGGTTTTTCAGCAATGATGAACTCTAAAGGTTTGTTTGCCTACAACAAGTCTTCCAACATGGAATTTACCGTAACCATGCGTACCAATGATGGCACAGGTTCAGGTTGGGTAACCCGTGATTTTAATGATGTGGCCAAGTTTGATGCAGAAGAAGCTTCGCAAGTAGCTATAAAAAAATCATTGCTTTCTAAGGAACCACGTGCTATTGAGCCCGGTAAATACACGGTAATTTTAGAACCGGCGGCTTCTTCAGGTCTGATACGGAATATGGTTTTCAACATGGGTGCGCGTGGTGCTGATGAGGGTCGCAGCTTCTTGAGCAAAAAAGGAGAGAGTGGAAAAAATAGGTTGGGCGAAAAGCTTTTTGATGAAAGGGTAAACATCTATGTAGATCCTTTGCATCCCGATGTGCCCTCTAACACTTGGGCAGGCGATGGACAAGCCATTAAAAAAATGGATATGGTAAAGGATGGTGTAGTAGAAAACTTGTTTTATTCTCGTTTTTGGGCAAAAGAAAAAGGGGTTGATCCAATACCTTTCCCCGGTGCTTACATTATGGCAGGTGGTACGGCCACTACCGAAGAGATGATCAAAGACACCAAAAAAGGTATCTTGGTTACCCGTACTTGGTATATTAGAACCGTGGATCCCCAAACCTTACTTTATACAGGTCTTACCAGAGATGGTACTTTCTACATTGAAGATGGAGAAATCAAATATCCTTTGAAAAACTTCCGCTTTAATGAAAGCCCAGTGATCATGCTCAATAACCTAGAAGCATTGGGCAAGCAGTACAGGGTAGATGGCAATTTAATTCCAGTCATGAAGATCAGAGACTTTACGTTCAGTAGTTTATCTGATGCGATATAAATAGCATAACCGTCATTCCGAGCGAAGCGAAGGAATCTGCCAGCCAATAGCTTGCAGACTCCTTCAGCACTTCGTGAATCGGAGTGACGTATAAAAAACCTTTCTCCCAGTATTTCTTGTTTCCTTAATATGGAAGGAAAAATCAATCACTTTAATCGAAATTATATTCAATTCTCAAGGGAGCTCAATAGCTCTTTGCAAGATGGAGAAGGATTTGGCCTTAGCGAGAAGCTAAGACTAGAAAAAGTACTCAAACAGCCAAATAGCAAATTCTTCTTTACCCGCTTACAATACAACTCTGGCGATTGGAATACTGATCAACGCATGCCATCCAATTTGCTCAATTCCTTAGTAGAGTACACCACAATTCCAGTAGATACCAATGAAAAGGTAGTGCCTTTGGGCGATGAAGCCATCTTTAATTCCCCTTTTTGCTATTTAAGTGGGCACAAATTAGTAGAGTTCGGTAGAGAAGAAAGAAGCAACTTTGAGCAATATGTGAATAATGGTGGATTTGTATTTGTAGATGATTGCAACCACGACATCGATGGCCTTTTTGCCAAATCCTTTGAAGCGGAAATGGAACAGATTTTTGGAGCTGATGCTTTAAAGAAAATTCCAAACGATCATATTTTATATAATAGTTTTTTTGAGTTTGAAGACGGTCCACCCACCACATCGGTAGAGCTCAATGGTTGGGGAGATGATTTGGTACATGAGTATCTAAAAGCCATAGAAGTAGATGGAAAAATAGCTGTTTTGTATAGCAATAAAGATTACGGCTGCGAGTGGGATTACGACCATAGGAACAAGCGTTGGATGGTAAGAGACAACACCCGCTTTGGCGTAAATATTATTTTGTATGCTTTGACGAATT
>CAKZMZ010000097.1 GCA_937129345.1 uncultured Thalassovita sp.
ACTCCGATGCTGTATTAGGCAAGTGCAAAACAGTAATTCAGCTTACAAAAGCATGGAGGTATTGAGCTTATTTGTTTAGCTTTTATCTGTAGAGCACACTTTGTTATGAATCAAGGATGATTTTGTATCATAACCTCTACTCTTTTTATCGGAAACTGGGCGCCCTTACCTTTTTGGCTCACTCCCTTTTTTCTGATAAGCGCAGTTTGTTTCAAAAGCTGCTTATCTATAATTTGCTGCTTTATCCAGTTTAAGGTGACTTCATGATCAATAGATGCCCTCTTTTTTAAGACCAAATCGTACCATCTTACTTGTTTAAGGCCAAAAGAGTAATAGATTTCTTTTTCTTGTAAAACTATGGTTCGGGGCATTCTGCCAAATAGCGCTTTAAACAAATTTGGTTTGGCCTTATACTTATATACCACCCAAGCGCCAAAAGAAATTGTAAAGTGGAAATCGGTAGCTTTGTCAGATAGATATTGATACTCGGTACAGTACCTCATATCTAAGATATTTATATAAGGTATCATAGCAACTTGGTTAAGTTAGAATTTCTTTTAAGGTCTGGTTTTAATAATGTGGTTGGGCTAACCTTTTCAGAAAAGTATTTTGTATTAGGTATACCTAACTTTTACGTAAAAAATATTACACGGGTTTATGGCGTGCAATTCTTAAAATACTGCCTACCATTCAAATAAAATCTGCTTGTATATCGATTACTATAGCTATCTTTAGGCAAAACCTGACTTTACTTGTGGTTTATGGTTTAAATACTTGATTATTGCGCTTATATCTCGGTTTTGGCAATATCAAAGAAAGAATGCTGTAATGGGAAAGCACAAAAAAATCATAAATAGAGAGATAAAGATAGCTGTAATATTGTTTTCGGTCTTGTTGGCCATCAACTTACTGCCAGACTTTTTTGCACTCAATAGGCCAAGCGATTTTTACCAAAAATATTACACAGGCGTATTACCGATAAGTTTCACTCAATTGATTTTAGGTATATTTGTTTTGCGTTGGATCATCTTAACCATCATGTTCATTTTTAAAGGCAGAGCTTAGTCAAGCTAAGTGCTTAGGGTTCATGGTAAATTTGTGCGACTGACAAAATTGCAGATTTAATCCAGTGGAATAATATTGGTAGCTTTTCATGAAAATGATTTAATACGTACAACCATAAATATTTTACAGCAATGGAAGAAAAAGGTACCATTTCGGTCAATACCGAAAATATTTTTCCGATTATTAAGAAGTTTCTTTATTCTGATCACGACATTTTTTTGAGAGAGTTGGTGTCTAACGCAGTGGATGCCACACAGAAAATACAGAAATTGGCCTCAATTGGAGAATACAAAGAGGAGCTTGGGGCAACTAAAATTGAAGTTGTACTAGATGAAAAGGCAAAGACCATTACCATTAAAGATAGAGGTATTGGTATGACTGCCGAGGAAATCAAAAAATACATCAACCAAATCGCATTTTCTGGTGCAACCGAATTTGTTGAAAAGTTTAAAGGAATAGACGATGCCAACCAGATAATAGGCAAATTTGGTTTGGGTTTTTACTCTGCGTTTATGGTGGCAGATAAAGTGGAAATAATTACCAAATCGTACCAGGCAGATACAGAAGCAGCCAAATGGACATGTATAGGTACTACCGATTTTGAAATCTCGAAAGTAGAGAAAAAAGAAAGAGGTACTGAAGTGGTGCTGCACGTAAATGAGGATTCCAAAGAGTATCTAGAGAAATTTAAGGTCAAGCAGATACTGGATAAGTACTGCAAGTTTTTACCAGTAGAAGTAGAGTTTGATGGGAATGTGATCAATTCTACTCAGCCCATATGGACAAAGAACCCAAATGATCTTAAAGACGAAGATTACCAAAAATTCTATAAAGAACTGTACCCAATGTCAGAGGATCCTATGTTTTGGATCCATCTTAATGTAGATTATCCTTTCAATCTAACAGGTATCTTATACTTCCCTAAAGTCAAAAACGATATTACACTCCATAAAGACAAAATCCAACTGTACTCAAGGCAGGTATTCATTACAGATGAGGTTAAAGAAATAGTGCCTGAGTTCTTGACTCTTATGCACGGTGTAATAGACTCGCCAGATATTCCTCTTAATGTTTCGAGAAGCTATTTACAATCTGACAGTAATGTTAAGAAAATCAATAGCTACATTACTAAAAAGGTGGCTGAAAAGCTTACAGAGCTGTTTAAGCAAGATCGCGAAAACTATGAGAAAAAATGGGAGAGCATCGGGTTATTTGTGAAATACGGCATGATGACCGATGATAAGTTTTATGATCGTAGTAAGAAAATAGGCTTGCTAAAAAACTTAGATGGAAAGTTTTTCACCTTTGAAGAATATTTAGACCATATTGCCCCAAACCAAACCGATAAGGATGGCAACAGGGTGATCATCTATACTAACGATAGGGGTAAACAAGACCCATACATACAGTCTGCACTAAAAAAAGACTATGATATAGTACATTTTGACAACATCATAGACAATCATTTTGTGAGTGTATTGGAGCAAAAGCTAGAAAAGGTTAATGTGAAGAGGGTAGATGCGGATGTTGCAAATAAATTGATTGATAAAGGAGAGACTTTAGAGTCGGTACTTAGCAAAGACGAGGAAAAGAAAATTAAGGAAATATACAAAAAGGCCATAGGAGACGATAAGCTAGAACCAGAAGTGGCTGCCCTTTCGGCTGAAGAAATGCCAGTGACCATTACGTTGCCCGAATTTATGCGAAGAATGCAGGAAATGGCCGAAATGCAAGGCATGCTTGGCGGAGGTATGATGCCAGATGCTCAAACAGTGACCATAAATGGTAACCATAGCATTACCGCAAAAATATTGGCCGAAAAAGACGAAGAAAAACAAAAGCAAATTGCTAAGCAGGCTTATGACTTGGCGCTGCTATCGAACGGTAAATTAACTGGATCAGCACTCACAGAATTTGTGAGCAGAAGTGTCTCGCTGATTTCATAAGCGGTTTATACCCATTTTATTTTTGCAAGAAGGCTGTCGCACAGACAGCCTTTTTTTATAAAACTTGCTTTATAGGCTCTTTTAAATCCTCATCAATGAGCAAGTGGCCTTTGTCTAGCCAAATTACTTTGCAATCATTTAGTTCGTGGCTCAGTTCTTCGGCAGACTCTGGCAAAATCACTTCATCCCTCACTCCCAAAAAGAGATAAACCGGTATATTGTATTTGTTAAGTAATTGTTTGACCGATAAAAGATTTGGCTTAAATGCTCTTATTGAGTCAGAAATCATAAAAAAGCGTTGCCGTTGTTCAGGTGTGCTAAAGTGATTTTTGGTAAAGTCGTATAGAAATTTTGTAAGGATGTTTCTTTTATAGAAATACTTTGCTGTTTTGAAGAAAAGCTTGGGGCGCTTCATCAAAAACTTAAAAAATTGTATGTAGACCAAAGGTAGCCCATGTATATCGTAAAGCTTATGTGTTTTTATGCCATCAGGTGCAAGCAGAATAATTTCATCTACATCTGAAGCATATTTTTGTAGCATGTTTAAAACGATTTTGCCACCCATGCTATAGCCCATGAGCGTTATTCTTTGCTTTCCAGAGAGTTGCCTTATCTTATCGATCAAGAAATACAAATCTTCTTTATAGAATTTGCCCTCA
This sequence comes from uncultured Thalassovita sp., assembly GCA_937129345.1. Lineage (GTDB taxonomy): Bacteria > Bacteroidota > Bacteroidia > Cytophagales > Flammeovirgaceae > Chondrinema. The sequence goes on from CAKZMZ010000097.1 coordinate 3,671, forward strand.
TGCCATTTGGTTTTGCCGTGGTAAGGTAGACTCACTGCCCAAGCGTGGTATTTTTCTCCTATTGTTGGCAAGATTACATCAAAAAGCGAGGCTTTATCACTAAAGCCATGGAATATAACCATCAACTTGCTGCCCTCTCCAACCTCTCTATATTCTATTTGGGAGTTTTTGTAATGGATGAAGCCTTCTTTTATCTCCACTTTTAATACGTTCAAACATGTACGAGTGGCTCACGCTCAAAATGATTGGCCACTTCTTCCAAAATTTCTACTACTTCCTCATAGGTGCCAGCTTCTACCAAACGCTTTCTAAAAGGCTTAAAATTGACTATGCCTTTAAAGTAAGCGGTGTAATGTCTACGCATTTCAAAAATTCCGGTTTTAGGCCCTTTCCACTCTACAGAAAAGTCTAAGTGTTTGCGGCAGACATTTAGCCTTTCTTGTAAGGTAGGTGGTGGCAAATGCTCACCGGTTTTCATGTAATGCTTAATTTCATTAAATATCCATGGGTAGCCTATGGCACCGCGCCCAATCATAATGCCATCTACACCGTATTTGTTCTTGTATTCTAGGGCTTTTTCAGGAGCATCAATATCGCCATTTCCAAAAATAGGGATGTGTATGTCGGGATGGTTTTTTACTTCGGCTATATAAGACCAGTCTGCTACACCTTTGTACATTTGCTTTCTGGTACGGCCGTGAATGGTGAGGGCCTTGATGCCTACGTCTTGCAACCTTTTGGCAACCTCTACTATTTTAATTGTGTTGTCGTCCCAACCGAGGCGAGTTTTAACGGTTACAGGCAGGCTGCACTGTTTTACAATCTCTTCGGTCATTTTTGGCATTTTGGGCAGGTCTAGCAAAATGCCTGCTCCTGCCCCTTTACAAGCCACTTTTTTTACAGGGCAGCCGTAATTGATATCTACCAACTCAGGGCCAGCCTCTTCTGCTTTTGCAGCGGCTTCGCGCATAGACTCAATTTTTTCTCCAAAAATCTGTATGCCGATAGGCCTTTCGTAATCGTAGATATCAAGCTTTTGTACACTTTTTACGGCGTCTCTGATCAAACCTTCAGCAGAAATAAATTCAGTGTACATTAAATCTGCTCCATTTTTCTTACAAACGGCCCTAAACGGAGGGTCGCTCACGTCTTCCATAGGTGCCAAAAGCAAGGGAAATTCTCCAACTTGTAAATTACCTATCGTTACCAAAATGATTTATTTTTTATGAATACGCTGTTAGAATAACAAAAAAGCCATCTTAAAAATTTTAAGATGGCCAGTGCAAATTTAACAATAAGATTTTTTATTTGTTCAATGCTTCTATTATAGTAATTTTTGTTGGGCCTCCTTCATCATCGTCTCTCAGCATCCTAACCGCTTCTACATAGATTTTCATGAGCTTTCCTTCTTTATTTTGCACCTCAAACTCTTGGGGCATTTCTTCTTGACCAGCAATGAAATCGTTGTGCATTTGGGTTACGTATGCCTTGTGGGCTTCTGGCAATACTACTGAGAAATGTTTGCCTAGAAGTTCTTCCTCTGTGTAACCATATAATTTGGTGTAAGCCTCATTAACTTCTAAAAAGTTTCCGTATTTGTCGGTAACACATACTGCCAAACCAGTGATTTTATCCAATAGCTCTTCAACCGTAAGTTTTTTTCCTGTGTGATCAGAAAAGGTGTGTGCTGGATTGCTAATTAATTTCATAGTTTAAAAAATTAAATGGATTATAAAATAGATATGCTTTAATATATGGCAATTTTGCCAACATCTAATATATGTAGATTTTTACTGAGAACAAAACCCTAAAGCAGCGACTTTTAAAGCATAAATCTGTAATAACAAGTATTTTAAAATTAAACTTTATCTTTAGCCTTTAAGACATCTCTAAAAATTTTGATGCAAAAACGAATCTAAATGGAAGAAAAGTCTAAGTATAATTTTATAAAGCAAAACCAAGGGAGCTCTTACATCATACTCATAGGCTGCATTTTAGCAGGGTTTTTTATAGCGCAATTTGCAAGTATGTTAGCGGCAGGGTTCTTTCATGGCTTTGATTTTGATGAGGTGATCAGCGTTTTAAGTCCACCTTACAATAATAGCGATTATAGAAATACTCTATTGGTGGCCCAGGGCGCCAATAGTATAGTGCTTTTTATCCTTACCCCACTTTTTTATTTACATTTTTATGATGGCACCAAAACAAAAACGGTGTTCGATAAGGGAGAGAACACCAATTGGCAGCTATTGCTTGTTACAGTATTGTTGGTGATTGTGTATATGCCGGTTAGTGCTTTTACAGCCCACTTTAATGAAAGTATAGACATACCCGGTGCTTTTGGCGAGTTTGCCAGACAAATGGAAGACCAACTTAAAGAGCTGACGCTTTTTATGGTTGATTTTGAATCCAACGCTCAGTTTTTATTGGGGATTTTTATAATTGCTGTCGTGCCAGGCGTCGGGGAGGAATTACTCTTTAGGGGGGTGATTCAGAATAAAATCGCTAAGTCTTCGGGTAATGTTCATGTGGCTATATGGATAACAGCTTTTATCTTTAGTGCCTTTCATTTGCAATTTTATGGATTTTTACCCAGAATGCTACTTGGTGGCTTATTTGGGTATTTATATATTTGGTCAGGTACACTATGGGTACCTATGTTAGCGCACTTTGTAAATAATGGCTTTACATTATTGATGATGTACTTGCATAACCAAGGGGTTTCAGAAATAGACATAGACTCGCCCGAGAGTTATAATGTGCCGGCAACAGTTATTTCATTAATATTGGTGGCAGCACTAATATGGTACTTTAGGAGAATAAAAGTTTCGCATTCTACATAAAACCAAGGGGAAATATGGATAAATTGATGGATAACTGGCAAAAGGTTTACAGTACATCTGACATGCTACGCGCAGAAATAGTGAAATCAACCTTAGAGACACATAAGATACCCGCTATTATTTTAAATAAGCGAGACTCATCTTACAACGATTTCGGAATGAGGGAAATTTATGTAAGCCAAGAAAACCATGACACAGCACTCACTATCATTGAAAATGAAATCAGCTTTAAGTAATTTATCTGAATTACGGCAAAGAATTATAGCAGGACTTGTAGGAGTAGCTGTTATTTTATCTGCCATTTTATGGAATGAATGGGGCTATTTTATCGTTTTTTTTCTCATTTGTATGTTCTCCATGTTGGAGTTTTACAAATTACTCGGGCTAGATGGCAACGTACCGCTCAAAACTTATGGTACTATGAATGGCCTGCTTATGTTTACCCTTACCTTTTTGGTAGAAAAAAAACTGATTGGAGATCAATATTATTTGCTCATTTTTTTAGGCCTTTCGGTAGTTTATGTTATCATCCTTTATAGAAAGGCAGAACTCAAACCTTTTGCCAGCATTGCTTTTACTTTTTTAGGAATCATTTACGTGGGTGCCCCTTTTGCACTGCTCAATATTACTGTTTTTACTAAAGGAGAGTACCATGCCGAAATAATTATTGGACTTTTGTTTATACTTTGGGCAAGCGATACAGGCGCTTACTTTGCAGGTAAAAATTTTGGTAAAACGCCCCTTTTCCCGCGGGTCTCCCCCAAAAAAACTTGGGAAGGTAGCCTTGGCGGAGCACTCTTGGCTTTTTCTATGGCAACAATTTTTGCCTATAACTTTAAGTCGCTAGAAAGTTGGCAGTGGTTTTTTATCGCATTTATTATGGTAGTGGCAGGCACCTACGGCGACTTGATCGAATCTCTATTTAAAAGAAGTATACATATTAAAGACTCTGGCAATAGCATCCCCGGTCATGGTGGTTTTCTCGATCGCTTCGATGGTTTGCTCATTGCTTCTCCAATAATTGTGGTCTTTATCAATCTTTTCTAAAAGAATCGAGCTAATATTGCGTGCAGATAGTATTACCAAAAAAAGTATTTACACTAGAGATACTAAAAAGCAATAGGCTCAAAAAATAGAATTATCCATGGCTGAGAATATTATAGTTGATGTACAAGCTGCCAAAGACGAAAAATACAAGTTACTGCTACCTCAAATAAAAGCACTGTTACAAACAGAGACAGATATAGTGGCCAACTTGGCCAACGTAGCGGCTGCCCTTAAACAAAGTTTTGGTTTTTTCTGGGTTGGTTTCTATGTAAAAAAAGAAGGCGAACTAGTGCTAGGACCATTTCAAGGACCAATAGCTTGCACGCGTATAGCATTTGGCAAAGGAGTTTGTGGAATGGCTTACGAGCAAAAAGCAACTATTTTGGTAAAAAATGTTGAGGAGTTTCCGGGTCATATAGCTTGTAGTAGTGAGTCAAAATCCGAGATTGTAGTTCCCGTAATTAAAAATCACAAAGTATTGATGGTGTTGGATATAGACAGTGATCGAGAAGCAGACTTTGATGAGACAGATAGAAAGTATCTAGAAAAGTTGGCGGTAATCGTCGCAGAAAGTATTAATTGATCATTATGCAGGTTAAAGATGCCATATTTATAAAAAGTAGTGCTTTTTTAAGCGAGTGCCCAGATTCGGCATACCCTGAATATGCCTTTATTGGGCGCTCAAACGTGGGCAAATCTTCTCTGATCAATGCGCTTACCAATAGAAAAAATTTGGCCAAAACATCTGGTACGCCTGGTAAAACCAGGCTCATCAATCACTTTAGAATCAACCAATCTTGGAATTTGGTAGATTTACCAGGTTATGGTTGGGCTAAAGTGAGTAAAAAGGATAAGGCGATCTTTGAGAAAATGATAGCCGAATACATTACCAACAGAAAAAATCTACTCTGTGTATTTGTGCTGATTGATGTTAGGCACAAGCCCCAGCAAATAGACATGGAATTTATGCGCTGGCTAGGCGAAAACGGGCTGCCATTTAGTATGATTTTTACCAAAGCAGATAAGCTAAAGAGAAAAGGAGAACTTGAGAAAGCCTTACAAGTTTACAAACTTGATTTTTTGAAAGAATGGGAAAGCATGCCTGACTATTTTATTTCCTCTGCAGTAAATAAAATGGGCGTGGAAGAAATCATAAGATACATAGAAGGCATTAACAAAATGTATCACAAGCAATCTAACAGTAAAAAATAAACGCATTTTATAAAAGTTAAAATTTTTTAGTCATGACATTGAAAGATGTGGTAGCAGTAGCAGGAAAACCAGGGTTATACAAAATCCTGAAAATGACACGTACAGGTATGATCATAGAATCTATGGAAGGTAAACCCATTAAAACTGTGGTCAATGCAAGTCATCGAATTTCGGTTTTAAATGATATTTCTATCTACACGCATACACAAGAAGAGTCCATCTCTTTAGAAGAAGTGTTTTCTAGAATTATTGATTTGCAAGGAAAGAAAAAGTTAGAAGTAGATATTAAAGATAATAAAATATTAATCTCTCTTTTAGAAGACATTGTGCCTGAATATGATAGGGACAAAGTGTATGCTTCAGATGTAAAGAAATTGGTTAGTTGGTTCAACCTGCTTTTAGATAAAGCGCCCGAGACTCTCGATTTCGAAAAAGAAGAAGATAAAGAGGAAATTGAAGAAAATGAAGCGGAAGAAGGCAAAGAAGCCCCTACAAAAGCTTCTAAAAAGAAAGAAGCAAAAGATAAAAAAGAAGACAAGAAATCTGAATAAGCGCGCTGTTCAGTTGATTTCTGCTCTTTCATTACCTTTAACAAAATAAAAATCTGCTTAGGTAGTAATCTTAGCGAATATAATGTAGCTAAAAAACTATCCACCTCTTAACTAATTTTTTAATGGAGCAACACAAATATAATCTCGGTATCATAGGTAATTGTGCTTATTTGGCACTTATTGATGACAAAGCCGATGTAAAATGGCTATGCTGGCCAAAGTTCGATAGTAGTTTTATTTTCGGTAGTCTGCTAGACGATGAGAAAGGAGGGGAGTTTTCGGTAAAGCCAGTTTCAGAGAATTTCTCAACCAATCAGTATTACATAGAGAATACCAACGTGTTGTGTACCGAGTTTGAGTCTGGAGGAGATAAATTTAGGGTAACGGATTTTGCTCCACGCTTTTTTCAGTATGAGCGGTACTACAAACCACTTATGCTGGTGAGAAAGATAGAACCTTTGAGCGGTACTCCTTTGATTAAGGTGGCCTGCAAGCCTGTGGGCGAATATGGAACTATACAGCCTGAGTCTTTTATGGGCAGCAACCATATTATGTATTTAGGACTTGAGCAGCAAATTAGGCTTACTTCAAACATTCCTCTTAATTATGTTATGGACAATGACTATTTTGTGCTTAATGAGCCAAAGTATTTGGTCATTACTTATGGCATACCACTCGAGGCGCCTTTGGTTGATACCGCTGAGGACTTTTTAAGAAGGACTGTAAAGTATTGGCGCGATTGGGTGACCACAACAAGTATTGGCAGATTTTACCAAGGCAGGATCATCAGGTCTGCTTTGGTACTAAAAATCCATCAATTTGAAGATACGGGCGCTATCATAGCAGCAGCAACAACGAGCTTGCCCGAGTTTCCTAACAGCACAAGAAATTGGGATTACCGATACTGCTGGATGCGGGATACCTACTACATACTTACCGCTTTTAATAATATAGGGCACTTTGAAGAGATGAAAAACTACTTCAACTACATTGAAAATGTCTCTAAAAGCGAAAAAGATAGGTTTCAGCCACTTTACAAAATCCATGGGCCTAAAAACATAGACGAAAAGATTGCAGATTTGAACGGTTATTTGGGCAATAAGCCTGTTAGAATAGGTAATGCTGCTTACACCCATATACAAAACGATGTGTATGGGCAAGTTTTAGTCTCTCTCTTGCCGCTCTACAACGATAAGCGATTTATTTCCGGAGAAAAAGTGTTCTCACCGTGGCTAGTTGAACACTGCCTGCAAAAAATTGAAGATACCATGAACGAGCCTGATGCTGGCTTATGGGAATTTAGAAATAAAGCGCAGTTGCATTGTTACACCTTTCTATTCCATTGGGCGGGTAGTTCTGCGGCTGAGCAGATTGGTGTGTTCTTTAAAGATGAGAAAATTGCGAAAAAAGCAAGGGCTCTTAAGAAAGAAGCGGCTAACCGCATAGAAGCATGTTACGATAAAAGCAATCGTGTCTATACTCAAGCTGTAGGTACCAAAAACCTAGATGCTAGTTGCTTGCAACTGATCACTATGAACTACCTAGATCCAGCATCTGAACAGGCCAAGGTACATTTAGAACACATGGAGAAAGAGCTCAAAAGTAAGGATGGTCTCTTTTACAGATACAAACACGAGGATGATTTTGGCGCTCCTGAATCTACTTTTTTAATTTGTGCTTATTGGTATGTTGAGGCTTTGGCTTGTGTTGGTAGAATAGATGATGCCATAGAGACATTCGAAAAACTGACCAAGTATTCTAACCATTTAGGTCTGCTCAGCGAAGATGTAGATTCAACTACAGGCAGTCAGTGGGGCAATTTTCCGCAAGCATATAGCCATGTTGGGCAGGTTAATGCCGCGTATAGAATTGAGAAAAAACTAGATTTACCTAATTTTTATTGAGGTCGGTACTTATTGTACAATTAATTTTGATGCATCCACTTACGGCTATGCAGCTTACAAATAGCGAGCTCTCTATTGTTATACAAGGTATTGTAATTTTTAAGGTCGGTTAGCAAGTTGGGATCTTTGCCGAGGTACTTGTAAATCATCTCAACAAATTCGGAGACTTCTTCCTTAATTGAATAGTAGGTCCATTGGTCTACTTTTTTGGCGTCTACAAGTCCTGCATTTTTAAGGTAAATAAGATGTCGCGAGGTTTTGGTTTGAGTAAAGTCCAGTACCATCTCAATATCAGAGATGCACATCTCTTTGTTTTTGAAAAGTAGGTGCACTATTCTAATCCTGGATTCATCGCTGAATGCCTTTAAAAATTGCGTACCTAATTGTAAATTAAAATGTTTCAGTTTCATGTCCCATACAAATTCGAAATTGCAAATGTGATATTTGCATATATCCGCTTTGGCAAATAAGCAAAAAAAAGCCACTTTTCCAAATTATTAGTACTATAAGTGGAAGTTTTTATGCCAAAATAGTATTCATTTATGCAAAGATTGCCAAAGCTTGTCTTTGAGGTCCTGCAAACCAATTTGCGCTACAGAAGAAATGAAGATATGATTTATATCTTTAGGAAGCTCAGAAATCATCAATTCTTTCAACTCTTGGTCGATCAAGTCGCTTTTTGTAACGGCCAACAACCTTTCCTTATCTAAAAGCTCAGGATTGTGCTTTTTCAGTTCTTTTAGCAATATGCCATATTCAAGTGCTATGTTTTCAGAGTCTGCAGGTACCATAAAAAGCAATATTGAATTTCTTTCTATGTGCCGAAGAAATCTTGAGCCTAGGCCTTTGCCTTCTGCCGCGCCTTCAATAATACCAGGAATATCTGCCATAACAAAAGACTGCATATCTCGGTAAGCCACTACACCTAAATTAGGCACAAGGGTAGTAAATGCATAGTCGGCTATTTTGGGTTTTGCAGCAGAAACGACCGATAATAAGGTTGATTTACCAGCATTTGGGAAACCTACTAGGCCA
>CAKZMZ010000098.1 GCA_937129345.1 uncultured Thalassovita sp.
CTAGAAGAAGAATTGGCCGCTGAGAAAGATGAGCAGCAGAAATTAATCCTTGAAGAAAAAATACAAAACCTGAAAAGATTGTTGGTGACCATTCCTTTCTTTGAGGAAGTGGATCTAAGGTACAACAACTATGAACAAGTACCACTACCAATGACCTCCGCCGTTATGTTCTGCATCATGGATGTCTCAGCCTCTATGGGTTTTCATGAAAAAGATATAGCAAAAAGGTTTTTCACTTTGCTTTATCTCTTTTTAACCAAGTCTTATAAAAATGTAGAGATTGTTTTTATAAGGCATCATACATTGGCCAAAGAGGTAGATGAAGAAGAATTTTTCAACTCTCGAGAAAGTGGCGGTACCGTGGTGGCACCTTCATTAGAGTTAATGCATAAAATAATAAAAGAACGCTATAATCCCGACCAATGGAACATTTACTGCTGCCAAGCCACAGATGGTGATGTATGGTCTGACAGAGACGCCATTGATTGCGGCAAAATCTTAGATGCAAATATTTTACCCTTAATCCAGTACATGGCATATATAGAAATCAATGATCATGATATGGAGGGCGCACTTTGGCAAGTGTACCAACGCTTTAAGGATGACCAAAAATTCTCTATGCGTAACATCTATGATATCAATCAGATTTGGCCAGTTTTTAAGGGACTTTTCAAAAAATCAGTTAAAAAAGCCAGTTAGTGGGCCCGCTGAATTTAAAACAGTAATTCACTAATGAAATTAAAATATGTCTAAAAAAGAATTATATAAAAAACTTTTCTGCGCTAACAATTGGAATTACGAAACACTGGCTGCCGCAGACGAGGTAACATCAGAAATCGGCAAAAATCAATTCAAATTAGATATATACCCTAATCAAATTGAGATAGTTACTGCCGAACAGATGATAGATGCCTACTCTCTTGTGGGTCTGCCTACCTCCTATCCACATTGGAAATTTGGAAAAGATTTCGTAATGAATCAAACCAACTATTCTAAAGGTAGGCAAGGGCTTTCTTATGAAATGGTCATCAACTCAAATCCATGTATTAGTTATAACATGGAAAATAATACCACTTGTATGATGGTGTTGGTAATAGCCCACGCATGCCAAGGGCACAATGCATTCTTTAAAAATAATTACATGTTTAAAGATTGGACCTCGGCAGATTCTATCATAGATTATATGGTATTTGCGAGAAATTTTATTCTAGAATGTGAAGAAGAGCACAGTCCTGAGGAAGTTGAGGTAATTTTGGATGCTTGCCACGCCTTAATGAACCACGGAATAGACAAATACAAAAAACCGCCAAAACTTTCTGCTACAGAAGAAAGGGAAAGGCTTAAAAGGTTGACCAACATTAAGCAGGAAAATTACAATGAGTTATGGCGTACGCTACCTATCGATTTAATAACAGGAAAGCAAAAAGAAATAAGGAAAGATCAGAACCTTTTAGAAGAGCCTGAAGAAAATCTACTCTATTTTATTGAGAAAAATGCGCCGCAATTAGCTACTTGGAAGCGAGAGATCATCAGGATAATTAGGAAGGTAGCCCAGTATTTTTATCCGCAAGGCATGACCAAAGTAATGAATGAGGGTTTCGCTACTTTTATGCATTACCACATCATTAATGAGATGTTTGATCAAGGATATTTGAACGACGGCTTTATGCTAGAGTTTTTGCACAGCCATTCCTCGGTTATCTTTCAACCTGAATACAACAGCAAATTTTTTTCTGGGCTTAATCCGTACACGCTAGGTTTTAATATTTTTATGGACATTAAAAGGATTTGCCAAGAACCTACCGAAGAAGACAAAGAATGGTTTCCTAACTTAATTGGTAAGCACTGGCTAGATGAGGTACATTATGCCATGGAAAACTTTAGAGACGACAGCTTTATACTTCAATACCTTTCTCCCAAGGTAATCAGAGACATGCGTTTGTTTACCATTGCAGATTATGAAAGTGAGGATGAATATGAAATTTCAGCCATTCATAATGAAAAAGGCTATAGAAAGATTAGAGAAGATTTAAGCAATCAGTACAGAAGGTCTGGATATGTACCTGATATACAGGTTGTTAAAGTAGATAGGTTTAGTAATCAGAAATTGCATTTATTACATCAAATTTCACAGGATAAAAGACTTTCTCCTAAAGATGCCGAAAACACTTTAGAATACATACATTATTTGTGGGAGTTTCCTGTTGAGTTGATCTCTAGAAATAAGCTTGGAATTAATGAAGAGGTGTATCAATCTGGTTGATACACCTCTACTTTTTTAGCTTACCTTAAAAGGAACAGATTTTTCCTTTTGATCAATTACAATACCAATGGCCTCAATAAAATGAGTGTTTGTAACCTCGAATTCTTCCATATTGGTTTTCCCGTTAGAAATGTACTCCCGAATTGCTAGCATAGCTGCTTTTTTGCAGATAAACTCTATGTCTGCCCCGACCATGTTGGGCGTTTTTTCTGCCAAATCTGCCAAAGAAATATCGCTCCTTAACTTTTTACCTTCAGAATGAATCTTGAAAATCTGCTCTCTGGTTTTTACGTCAGGGGCAGGAACCTCAAGTAGCAAATCGAAACGACCGCTTCTTAAAATAGCTGGATCTATGGTATCTTTTCTATTGGTAGCACCCAAAACTACTACGTCGTTTAGTTCTTCTACCCCATCCATCTCAGCTAAAAATTGGGCAATTACTCTTTCTGTAGTTGCAGAGTCAGAACTGCTACCCCCTCTTCTAGGCACTACAGCATCTATCTCATCAAAAAATAATATAGTAGGCGCTGCTTGTTTGGCTGTCTTAAATACTTCCCTTACCGCCTTTTCGCTTTCTCCTATGTACTTAGAAATCAAAGAAGGGCCTTTAACAGAAATGAAATTAACTCCTGATTCGCTTGCCGCAGCTTTAGCTAACAGCGTTTTTCCTGTGCCAGGTTCGCCATATAATAAGATACCCTTGGGTGCTTTGGTATTGGCCTTAGCAAATAAATCGCCGTATTTTAATGGCCATTCTACTGCTTCTTGCAATTCTTGCTTTATCTGAGGCAAACCACCAACCTGATGCCATTTTACTGAGGGCACCTCAACAAAAAATTCTCGTATCGCAGAAGGTTCTACGTCTTTCATCGCCTCTAAAAAATCTTCCATTGATACTTTTAAATCTGCCAGTTGCTCATAAGGCAGTTCTCCCGCATCAAAGTCAATTTCAGGCATAATTTTCCTTAAAGTACACATAGCGGCCTCACGTGCAAGTGCTTCTAGATCTGTACCTACAAAACCATGGGTAACCTCTGCTAATTTCCCTAAGTCTACGTCTTCTTTAAGAGGCATACCTCCTGTATGGATGTTTAAAATTTCTTCTCTGCCTACTCTATCTGGTATGGGCACTCTTATCTCTCTGTCAAATCTTCCTGGCCTTCTTAAAGCAGGGTCGAGTGCGTCTGGTAAGTTAGTTGCTGCAATCACAATTACCTGTCCCCTTCCTTCTAGTCCATCGAGCAGTGCCAAAAGTTGCGCCACGACTCTACGCTCAACTTGCTTTTCATCGCCAATGCTATCTCTCTTGGGTGCTATAGAATCTATTTCATCTATAAATACAATTGCAGGTGCATTTCTTTTGGCTGTCTCAAAAATCTTACGCACCTTTTCCTCACTTTCTCCGTATAATTTACCCATAATTTCAGGCCCTGAAATGCTATAGAAATAACAGTTGGTTTCATTAGCAACTGCTCTGGCTATCAAAGTTTTACCCGTGCCCGGAGGGCCCGAAAGCAATACGCCTTTTGGCGCTTCAATACCCAAGTGTTGAAAAACCTGAGGATAATTTAATGGCAACTCAATCATTTCTCTGATCTTATGAATTTGGCCGCCTAAACCACCGATGTCTTCATAGGATACTCTATGGGTTTTCTTACTAGCTTTTTTATTGCTTTTCACTTCAAGCTTAGTATTTCTATCCATCACAACTGCACCCTTGGGCATAGTTTCTACCACTTTAAAATCAAGCTGCCCTGAGCCGAAAAGCTTTGCCCTAACTCTATTGCCCTCTACCACTGCTAGGCCTTCTAGTAAAGAGCCTAGGTATTTATTGTTTTTATCGCCTTGTAATGTATCCCGGATGTTTAATGGAAGAAGCACAATCTTGGTCGCTGTTTTTATAGAAGTCTTTTTTAGATATACTTTTTTATCGAGCGCAGTACCCAGGTTCTCTCTTAAAAGTCCGTCCATTTGCACAATAGCCCTCCCGCGCTCCTCAGCATAACAAGGCATTACTTTGGCAGGTACTTCCCTTTCCTCGTTACAAATCAAAGCTATTTCACCGATGGCGATGTCTAGTTTTTTCATGTCAGCCGGGTCTATTCTAACGATGCCCCTGCCGGTGTCTCTGCTTTCTGCCTCTTTTACTTTAAAATGAAGGTTATCCATAGATGTTCGATTTTTTTAGGGTATTTTGATTTTTGGATACAAAAAACCGGTTGCAACACTAAAGACTACAACCGGGTAATGCTCCACCAATCATGCAATATTTTTTTACTTCAATTTCTTGAGCGTAATATTGTAAATTCCGTTTTGAAAAGAAGTTTTTATGTCGGACTCAGAAACTTTTGATTCAAGTAACAGTTCCTTTCTATATTTTCTATTTGGGTTGGTAGCTACAATCTCAACAATATCGTCTTTCACTCTTATTGCAATGTCTTTTTCTGAAACGCCAGGCATTTCTGCAACTATGAGTATTTCGTCATTTTCATCAAATACATCTGTAATAGGTTCTCTTTCTTCGTCAACCTTTGGTCCTTTAGGTGTTTTTTTAATATTACCGAAAGGCTCAACAGTAGTTTTACCGCCCATAGCTGTTTTTATAGAAAAACCATAGACTCCTTTCATTCCTTCTTTAATGTGGCTCAAGTCGATTTCACCCTCACCTGATTTTCCTCCTTCTTTCTCTAAATTTTTCAATTCAGACGCTATATCTATCAATTTGTCTATTCCATCGAAAAGCCCTCCAAATAGACTTTCGCCTTGTTTTTTTTTATCACTCATAGTTTTATATCTGTGTACCTATTTATTTTCTATTAGCTTTTCTAACCTCGCTAATCTTTCGTGCAACATTTTATTCTCTTCTTCTAATGCATGCTGCTTTGCGCTTGTAGATAAATCTGGATCGCTGTTCCACCAGTTTATTCCTAATTCTTGTGCTTTATCTACAGAAGCAACTACTAGCCTTATCTTGATACTGAGCAGCTCCATATCAGCGATATTTACTTTTATATCGCCCGCTATCACTATTCCCTTATCAAGGACCCTCTCCAATATATCTGCTAGATTAGTAGCATCGGTAGCATGCTTGATCTTTGGTGAACTTAAGTTCATACCAATATTTTAAAAGTTAAAAAAATAAGGAAAACTTCCTTTTACTGCTTGAGCAATATTATAACTCGGCAGCTTCTGTTCTTGAAAAACTTACTACCTCTAAGGTTTTGTCTAGCTTCACCTCGTAAAGGTTTCTGTCTTTCACGTTGGTATTTAAGCCAATGGCTTTTATAAAATTGCTTTCTTCAAATACTTCGGCAATACCTATCCAGTCATCGCCATTTTTATTTATACTGATTACCTTGGCTTCGCTTCCAATGGTCTCAATCAAAAAATCTATGATCTTGTTATTTACTTCTTGAATTTTACTCATCGCTAAAAAATTTTAACCTTAAAGAATGTATCTAAAAAATTACTTTTAAGAACGATTCTTACATTGTTAAATTGCTGTAGATACAGAAGCTTTTACCTAATATTTTAGCTTTCTTTTCTTCCACTTCCTTTTGTCTTTTGTATCGAGGTCCAGCATGGTCTCTGAAGCTTCCTTCTCTATCACGTCTACCTCGCCTCTCCAAATCTCTGAGAGCTCTAACATTTCTTCATCGATAAGTCCAAGACGCTCTTTTATATGATCGTATCTCTTCTTAATCGATTCTATTTCTTTTAAATAGCGCTGCTTTTCCTTTCTCAACATATACAGCTCAGTTTGTGCTGATCGCTGCGCTACAGGTATTGAACGCTGCTTTGAAAAAGCCGCCGATTTTAATTGCGATGATGATTTTATACTCTGTATCGTTTTCATTAGGCAACCGCTTTATAGGTTTCTTCTATAATTTCTTGAAGCAATTTCTTTACTCTATTTTGATTGGTTCTAGACCCTACACGGCTTGTTTCCGAAGCAAGGATATCTTGGCAGATCACAATGAAGTTCTTTTTATCACTGAACGGTGTTTTTTTCATGATCTTGAGCGTTTTGGCTATCATGATACAGCCTCTTACGGTTGGAGAAAACTCGCATTTCCCACTATCTCTTAATTTTCTTACAATGGCTACTATAAAAGCTGCCTCATTCTTCTTAAGTCCAGATTTTGCTCTAGTGATACCTACTTCTGTCTCAAAATCAAAATAATCTAAATCCATTGTAATCATTCTATCCCTTAAGGCATCTTGGCTCCTGTGTACACCTGCATACTCTTCAGGATTACTTGTAAAAAGTCCGGTAAAGTTCGGATGCACCTCTAGATAAGGTTCCTCTCCAGCCCTCGAAATAGGAAGATTGATGATCCCTTCTTCCAATACAGATAAAAGGATATTATTTGCTTCGGGTCTTGAGCGTGTAAACTCATCGTAAATTAAAGTAAATCCAAACCTACAGGCTACGGTTAGCCTATTGTCTACCCAATGCTTCTGAAACTCTTGCTCTTCTTTTAAAACTGAAGAAATAAAGTTGTCTCTTACCTTAGTAGTTTTATAGCCAGACTCACTGCCAATTAGGTTCGAGGTCGAAAACTCCTCATCGCCGTGCAAGAGTACTACCGGCCTTGCCAATTTATTGGCTACATGCTTGGCTATAGTTGTTTTTCCTGTACCCGCCGGCCCTCTAAAATGTACCGAATAACCAGCTTCTATGTAGCTCATAGCACGGGTTGTAATCTCCTTTATGTAAGGAGTTTCCACAAAATTCTCTAGTGGCGTAGGTTCGAGAATTACTCTGTCGTCTGTCATTATGATTAATTATTTAAAAAATATCTATAGTCAAAAAAGTTAGAAAGTGATTAGAAATCAGGATTTCCTGTTTGCCAATCTTTGTGCTCTGTACTCGGCCAATTTTCGTTGGGTTTCCTCTCTAATCCTTTGCACTTCTTTCAATCTTTTTTCACGGGCTGTGAGTGCTTTGGTTTTATATTCTTCCCTTTTCTGTTTTACTGTTTCCTTTACTTTTTCTACCTTTTGCTTATGGTCTATTCTACCATCGGTCTCTACCTTAGGCGACGTGTCTTTTCCAACTGCTTTTGCAGTTACTTTCTGATTCTTTGCGATTGATTTAGTGCTTTTTGTAGCCTCTTTCTTTGTCTTTGATTCAGCCTTAGCAGTTTTGGCTCTTGCAGTTGATGTTTTAGTTTTAGCCGTACCAGAAGCCTTAGAGTTTGTTTTGTTGGTTGTCGTTTTGGTACTTGTTGTTTTCTTTTTCATCGTTGATGGGTTTTCTATTTCTAGTAAATTTTCCTCAGACTTTCCTACTTGCTCTTCATCGCTTAAGTCCACTGCAACATTTACAGAAGGTGCATCATCTCCCTGAGTTTTGTCCTTGTCATAAATCTCTTCTTTTGGCCAGGCACTTAGCTCTTCTTTGTTTATATTTTCAACTTTTTTGTTATCGGGTTCAGGTGCTTCTTCTTTTGGCCAAACAAATACCTCAGCATCCTTAGACTGACTGAGCGCCTCGTTGATCTTATCTTTACTAGATGCAATATTTACTTGTGCATCTTCTTTTGGCCATATGGCTACCTCGTTCTCACTTTGTTCATTTACCCTGTTCTCAGGCACTTTAGGTTCTTCTTTCGGCCAAGCTAGTACTTCTTCTTTTGGTATAGGATTGTTTTGTGTTGCAGGCTTGGCCACCTCTGCCTTAGGTAGGTCATTTGAAGTCTCTTTATGCTTGGCTGACACCTCTTCCTTGCTTTGTTCATTTACCCTGTTCTCAGTAACCTTTGTCTCCTCTTTTGGCCAAGCTAGCACTTCTTCTTTTGGTGTAGGATTGTTTTGTGTTGCAGGCTTTGTCACCTCTGCTTTCGGTAGGTCATTCGAAGTTTCTTTGGGCTTGGCTGACACCTCTTCCTTGCTTTGTTCATTTACCTTATTTTCAGTGACCTTTGCCTCCTCTTTTGGCCAAGCTAGCACTTCTTCTTTTGGTGTAGGATTGTTTTGTGTTGCAGGCTTGGCCACCTCTGCTTTAGGTGGTTCATTCGAAGTTTCTTTAGGCCATGCGGCCACCTCTTCCTTGCTTTGTTCATTTACCTTATTCTCAGTGACCTTTGTCTCCTCTTTTGGCCAAGCACTTAATTCAGATGTAATTTGCTCTTGTACTTTGTTATTTATAATAGTTGGTGTTTCTTCCTTAGGCCATGAAACTATTTCTTCTTTCTTTTCTTGACCTTTTATCGTATTTGTAGAGTTTTTATCTGAAGTGTTGGGCTCTTCTTTCGGCCAGGCTGTCCACTCTTGTTTGGAAGATTCTTTTTTAGGTAACTCTGGGTTATTGCTTGGTTTCTCTTCAATTTCCCAAGTTATCTCTTGCTCTTGCTCCTCTAATTTCCCCTTTATGATTTCAATTTCTTTTTCAGTTTTAGCATCTTCTTCTTTGTTAGCGGCCTTTGCTTGTACTATAGAATTGCTAGACTTTTGCGCTTCTGTTAAAAGTGTGTCTAGTTGGGCTTTAAAATTATCGAGTAAGGACTCAGCATCCTTCATCATGTCATTTACAATTACCTCACTTTTTTCAATATTAATAGAGATAATTTCTTGAGAGGCATCTTGGACGTGCTCTAATTCCTCATCTGCCAATTGAACAACCTCACTTAAATCTTTTTTAAGCTCTTCAAGCTCTTGTTCAACTTCTGACAAGATATTTTTACTGCTCCAAACCAATACATGCTCACTCGATACAGAGCTAGCATTTTTATCCACAGTACTCATGATAGTAAGCTTTAATAATTCGATAGTCAATAACAATAACCTAAAACAAAAACCTGCACATGTTATTGTGCAGGTTTTATTTTAGCTCATAACTATGATGCGCGGGCTGTTAATCCAATAGCCTCTGCATATTTTAGGTAAGTCTCTACTGATGCGATAACTACTCTAGCTTCAATAGCTATAAGTTCGATACCTACCAATGAAACTCTGGCAAAGGCATCAATTACAACACCTTTATCCAAAACCCTGTCAACTACTTCAACAATACTTGAAGATCCGATTGCTTTTTCTACTGCCATAATAATTTTGCTTTAAAAATTTGAAATTTGTAAATAATCCTCCATAAAACGCCCTTCATAAATTTTATTTTTGTGTGCTTTAACTAAGCCTTATGATTCAGGTTAAAGCATGTAATATTTTAGAAGATGCATAATGTTATTCTTTAAAGATGACAGAATTGAAAGCTTATGATGTTTTTTAAAATATCGTTCTAACGAGCTTGAGTTGAATAATGGTCATATTTTAATGTCATTTATGCATAAATGTTTTTCTTGTAAGAAATTACAGGAAGAGCAAAGTATTGATATTACTATATTTTAGATAAAAATTGCATTTATACAGCGCTATACGATTAAATATTCTGTTATTAAACAAAATCACTTAATTATATATTACTACAATCTACTTTTACTAGTGCATACGTTTACTGTTTTATGTGCGTTAAAAAGGTGCCAAAGCAATCTAAAATATCGTTATTTACAATTTTTTAATCTTCGACCCCATTATATAGTTTTCTAGCCTGTAACGAATTGCTTAAGTATGAGAGTAGTGGCAAATTGGTTGTCAAGCGAAATGCTTGCTGAGAGTAAAGAACTTAATTTTAGTGGTATCACTAAAATTGTCTCTCCTTATCATTTGGTTCAATTAAACGAAAAACCTAAATTAGATAAAAACGATTATTTGATCTGCAGAGAGGTCAATAATCATCAACTTAGCTTTGTTTCAACTGACAGAAGAGGAATCAACAGCATTGTTTGTTCTCTTATCAATCATCAGGAAAAGTTAAAGGATGATTTTAATTATCTAAATATAAACGACTTTTTGAACAGAGCTAAAAGTCCTAGATTAGAAAAAGTTTTGGATAATTTAAAATTTGTAGAACGGGGCTTTCAAGAACATTTTAAAACGGAAAGACTTAGAGAATACAATGTAGTTTTAAAGAATGACCTTTCCTTTAAGAGAAAGAGCCGAAAAAATAAAGCGGCGATAAAAAACGGTAGTTACAGTCTAAATTTTTTGTTGAATAAAGTCAAAGAAATACACAGTCCTGATATTTTTAGCATATTAAACGAGGCTAAATTTGTTAAGAAGAAGGAAATTTTTGTTGTCAAAGCTGATGAGGTGTCAGCTTATCTAAAAATCCAAGAGCAATTCCATCTAGACAGTACCCTAGCCAAACATCTTTCCATCGCTTCTACTTGCGATGCTGTTATTGTAGAGCAGGAGCAAGAGTTTGCACATTACTCTCATATTCTCAAAGCTATAAATAGTAGTACTAAAGTTATAAAGAAAGAAGATTTTAGTGATTGGTACCATAAATTTTACAGTAAATTTCCTAAAACGCCTACCGAGTTAGTAACCCAACTACTGGCACTGATAAGACAAAATCGTTGGGAGGAGCTGAATGAAGAACTCTTCATTTTAGATATTCCTAATAGTTTTCTAGGTGTTTTTAATTATGCACAATTAACTAAAGATAAAGAAGGTAAGACCTTACTTTTGCTACAAAACAAAAAAGGTGGTTTGAGCGAATCTGAAAAATCGTTTATCCATAATTTTTTTAATCGAAATATTTTTGAATCAGCTTCTGACGAGTACGTAAAATGGTCCATCAAAAATATGAACCTATTTCTCAATCTAGAGAATGACGGCAGTTTACTTGTAGGATTTTAATAAAGCTGGCCTTTTAGCCTATCCTAGCAATTTCCAATAACATAAAGAGTAAGTTAAGGACTGTAAAGAAAAATTATAACTAATCCTCAAATAGATAAGTAAGCATAAAAAGCCTCGTTATCTAGAAGGTTATAATTTTACAGTTGACTAATATGTTCATTAAAAGTTACAGGCTTTTTGCTGGCGCTATTGTATTCTTAGTTACTTCATTTAGTTTTCATAATTCATTCGCACAATTCAATTCTGTTCAATCAGGCAACTGGACAGATTGTGAAACTTGGGGGTTTGGTGGAGGATGTACTTCGACTGCAGGTTCTACTTATCCAGGCATCAATGATGATGTAGTGATTGGGACTGGACATTCTGTAAACATAGATTCAGATAACGGCTATATCGCAACAGATATTGGTATAAATAGTAATATTGGTGGAAGTACAGTCAATGGCTTTTTCCATAATGGTAATATCCAAATAAATGGAACACTAAATTCAACAAATATTCCTCTAATACTAACAGGCACCATTTCTATAATGGGAGCATTTACAAGCGCTGAAGATGTTTTTATCACGGGGGACTTTACAGTAGATGCATCAGCCAGTAGTTTTGAAATTACAGCAGATGACCTAATCTTAGGTGGTAATGCCAATTTTTCTACCCAAATCGATTTATTTATAAATGATAGAATCTGGATTGACGGTGCTAATGCCGATTTGTGTGGAAATTCTAAGGTAACTATTGATAGAGATGTCTCAGCTCAAAATGGAGCAAATATAAATCAAATATGTAGCTCTGTCGCATTGTTAGGTTGCCCTGCTTGTCCTCTAAATTCACCAATTTTAAATATCCAAGGTAATAGTACCACAATAAATAATAATGATAATACACCAAGTGATACTGACTTAACAGACTTTGGACAGGTTCTATTAACAAATACTACTGGCAACACTTTTATTATTAACAATACGGGTGACTTAGCCTTAAATTTAGTTGGTACGCCAATAGTTAACATTACAGGTGTAAATGCAGCAGACTTTTCAGTAAACATTGCACCTAGTTCATCAATAAATACAGGAAACTCAAGTTCTTTCCAAATTGTGTTCAATCCCTCAACTGCAGGGATAAAGTTGGCTGAGGTTGAAATAATTAGTGATGATCCTGTAAATCCTACTTTTAGGTTTTCAATAACAGGAGAAGCTATTAGTAACACTCCTGAAATAGAACTTATTGGTAATAGTCAAACTATATTAAATAACGATTTAACGCCAACCGCCTTAGATTTTACTGATTTTTGTAATGCG
>CAKZMZ010000099.1 GCA_937129345.1 uncultured Thalassovita sp.
CTTGGTGAGGGTGACGACGAAGACAATAGCGGTAATAATGGCGATGATAATGACTTGGGTCTTTATCTCATCAGGGATGCCTGTAAGATCGCTAAGCCCGGAGTTGATTTGCAAAGCCCCAAGCCCTAAAGAAGTGGCCACACCCAACAGTGTGCCCACGGTGGTAAAAGCATCGATTACATGACCCGGCCATTGGTAAATTTTCTCTCCTAAAATGGGATAAAACAAAGAACGCGGTGCCAAGGGCAATTTATGCCGAAAATGAAAATAGGCAATGCCCAATGCAAAAATGATATAGATGGCCCAAGGGTGGAAACCCCAATGGAAAAAAGAATAGCGCATGCCTTCTTTTAATGCCTCTGTGGTTTCGGCCTCTGCTTTGGCCGGGTTCATGTAGTGCATAAGGGGTTCTGCCACGCCCCAAAAAATAAGGCCCATACCCATACCAGCGGCAAACAGCATAGAAAACCAACCTAACCTGCTAAACTCGGGCTTGCTGTCATCTTCTCCCAAGCGTATTTTGCCAAAGGGGCTAAAGTACAACCAAAGTACAAAGACCAAAAAGGCAAAAACGACGATCACGTAATACCAACCAAAATAGGTGGTAATAAAATCGAGCATGTTGCTAAATGCGTTTTTTGCTGTTTTTGTCCAAACAGCGCCGAAGATGATGATGCCGATAGTGGTTACCGCTGCTCCGATAAATACGGGCGGATTCATCATTTTAGACCAGCGGATAAAAAAGTTTTTTATGGTTTCTGTTAAATTATCCATAGTTTAAAGCTTCTTTTGAAGATAAGCTGAGGAATAGATGCAACGTGAGAAAAGGAGATTTGCTTAGAAAGTATCTGGCATTTCCCACCTCAAAAACTAAAAATATTTATTTTTTTATAAAACCTATTTCTGGGTATAAAATTTAATTTTCACTATGTTTCAAAAGCCAATACCAATCCTTGCGGGGCACATACTTTCCAAGCGGCTTTTTCCATCGGCAGCCGACGCTGTGATGAAAAACAGGGCGGCCTGGCCGTATGCAAAAAATCTAGCGGCCGCCGTGCGGGGAAATTTGAAACGGTGCGACCGTCGCTCGCTTCGCTCAAACACCAAATTTCCCAGTTTTCAAATAAATAACGAAAGTTAAAACTAGGGGTGAGAAATGTCGGAAGTATGGTCTCACTTCAATCAAAAAACAGAAGGCTTAGCTCAAATTTTTTTGGGATACTTGACTTATTCCTAGTGAAAATCTCTCAAAAAACTACACAATTTTGTATAAGGGCGAACCTATAAGGTTTAACAGTTGTACAGGTTTTAAACATATTTTTTGATAAAATAAAACCTCAGCCAAACAGCAAATAATTTATGCATAAATGGCTTATTGGGATTATTTCACTGGCCCTACAGGTAGGCTAAAGAAAAAAGTGCTGCCTTTTTTTTCAGTGCTCTCGGCCCAAATCTCACCGCCGTTCAATTTTACAAAATCTCGGGACAGGCTCAGGCCAAGTCCGGTGCCCTTTTCGCCTGCTGTACCCCTACTAGATTTTACGGTATCTTCCTTAAACAGGCTATTGAGTTTTTCTTTGGGCATGCCTATACCTTCATCGCGAATGCTCACCACCACCTTGTCTTTATCTCGCTTTGCATCAATCTCTATTATTTCTTTATTTTTTGAAAACTTTAGAGCGTTTACCAAAAGGTTTCGAATAACGATCCTGATAAGTTCTTTATCTGCATAAACTTCTATTCCCTCTTCGATCTCACAAATTAACGCTACGCTTTTTTTGTCTGCTAAAACCTTTTCGAAATTCATGATTTCTAAACACAATTGGCCTATGTCAAAGGCATTGGGCTTAAATTCTATCCTACCCATTTGAGATACTGCCCAATTGAGTAGATTATCTACAAGAGAAGATAGATTTCTCGAGAGCACATGCATTTTATTTATGAAATCATCTTTCTCAGCCTCACTTTCTAAATAACCGCCATCTTGTGCCATTTGTGAAAGCAGCGTAATCTGGCTTACCGGAGACTTAATATCATGCCCAATGATCGCTAAAATTTTATCTTTTGAGTTGTTGAGTTTTTCTAGCGTAGCCTTGTTCTCTTCAAGGTTTTGCATCGCATTTTTAAAGTCAGTAATATCGATCAGTACGCTTAGGTTAAAATCCTTTTTGATCCTGATCGCATGGAACATGGCCGGTTTAATTTTGCCATCTTTCGTTTTTAATGCTATCTCACCGGTCTCTATCCCCTGCTCAATAAATTGGGCATATTGCTCACTTGTTTGCTTGGGAGCATCGGCCAAGATGTCTGCCACATTCATCTTTAATATCTCTTTTTTGCTGTACCCGAACAATTTGAAGGCGGCACCGTTGGCCATTTTATAATTTCCGTTATCATCGGCGATAACATTGGCGGTAATACCATTTTCAAAAATGGCCTTAAAGGTTTCTTCACTTTCTCTTAGAGATTTTTCAGATTCTATTTTCTCAGTAATGTCTATTACTAGGGAATCCCAGATAGTGACCCCATTTTCATCTTTGTTGGGCACACCTCTACCCCGTAGCCATTTTACCCTACCATCGGGCATTTTAATCCTAAATTCTTTTTTCCAAAGATTCAGGTATTTTGCAGAATGCATAACCGATGCTCTATAATCCTCAATATCGTCTTCATGGATCATGGCCCATAAAGCATCAACATTCTTGCTCGCGGTTTCTTGAGGTATTTCGTATACGTCTTCAACCCCTTTGCTAATGTAAAGCAGTTCGTCTGCACCATCGGCATGCAGTGCGTACTTTAATACGAGTCCCGGTACGTTTTCGGCAATATTTCTAAACTTTCTGTCGCTGATCCTCAATGCATTTTCTATGCGTTTTCTTTCGGTTACATCCTGCAAAGACCCATAAGCCCTTATTACTTTTCCGTTCTCATCTTGTACCATTTTCCCTCTTGCAATGCAATGGAATATTTCACCGTTTCTTCTTATGCCATCTAGCTCAACTTCGTAGTCGCTGCCCACTTTCATAGCGTTCTCTAGCTCCGATTTTGCCTTTAATATGCTTTCTTTGGTGTACATACCAAAATTTACATCGGTCTGTTTCCCCAGCGAGGGCGCCTCTTCTTTAGGATCCATCCCGAACATCTTGTACATATTCTCGGACCAAATCACTTTGTCTCCTTCTATTTCCCAGTCCCAGCTTCCAATTCCGGCCACGCGCTCGGTTTGTTTCAATAGCGTTTCATTCTTGGCCAATTTCAGCTCACTTTTTTTCTTATTGGTAATATCGTTTATAGTACCAATTACCCTGGTTATTTTAGCATTTTCTCTTATTGGATTTGCCCTAAGGCGTATCCATTTTTCTTTTTTTTGTTCTGTAAAAATCCTTAATTCTGTTTCTATATTCTCTCCCTTGGTTAGCTTTTTTATAGCGGCTTTTATCGCCTCTTTATTATTAGGAGCAACTATGTCTGGCAGTTTATCGATGTCTATACTTTTTAAAGAATCTTGGTAGGCAACCTCTTCCATATGCCCAATGGCCCACTCCCATTTTAACTTCTTATCCCCTGCTATTTTATAAGAGAAAGCAATGTCATTTGAGATGTAGGAAATCTCTTCGAACCTCTTTTGGCCGCTCTTTACCTCTGCGGTCTTTTCCTCTACCATCTCTTCTAAGCGGTTTTGGTACTTGCGCAGTTCTTCTTCTTTTTCTTTTTTGTCAGAAATATCGGTAAACGTAATCACCACACCTTCAATGCGGTCTTCCATGGTCCTAAAAGGATTGATCTGCATCCAGAAGTAATTTCCATCTTTTGCCCTTACCTCTCTATTTTTAGGTATTAGTTTTTGGAGTACTTCCTTAGCGTCCGCTACTATATTATCGTACTCCAGATTATGCGTAAATTGGGCAAATGGCCTGCCTATATCTGAGCGCAATAGGTTTACTATACTAGCAATGGAAGGGGTAAACTTGAAAATACAGAAATTTCTGTCTAAAAAAACGGTGGCTATTTCTGTGCTTGAGAGCAGGTTATTTAAGGTGTTGGATACGTTGGTAAGCTCTTCCACCTTATTATTGAGCTCAGAATTGGTGGTAGAGAGTTCCTCATTGACCGACTGCAACTCCTCTTTAGAGGTTTCTAGTTCCTCATTGGTGCTTTGCAACTCCTCATTGGTAGACTGGGCCTCTTCATTAGAAGATTTGAGCTCCTCATTGGTAGTTTCTAGTTCTTCAATAATGCTTTGCAAGTAGCGCTCTTTTTCTGCCAACTCTTGTTCGAGCTCTTCTACTATGCCCTCTTGCTGCTGCAAATCTTCATCTGATGATTTCTTTTTGTTCGAGTGCTGCTCGCTTGAATAAAACGTAACCGAGAGTAGCCCGCTCATATTTTTTAAAGGAGATATATAAATATCTACCAGGTCTTTCCCCCCTTTGTCTTTCCGTATTTTCAAACCCAAGGCCCTCACTTCTTTATTGCTGCCCATGGCTTTTCTAATTCCGTTGGCTAAGGCTGTTTTTAATCCATCTTTGGCTACCTTAATAAGGTTGTTGCTCATGGCCCCTGTACTCATCTCGAGAAACTGCCCCATCTTGCCTTGTATGTACAATATTTCTTTTTCATCGTTCACGATGACAGAAGAGGGTACAAAGCGCTCTAAAAGATGTTCGTTTACCAACTCCTTAAGGGGTCTTCTGCCTACCTGTTGCTGCTTTTCTAGAGCCTCTTCTTTGTCTTTGTGCTTTTCTCCCATTATGCTCCATATTCTGCGAGGGAGGTTGGGGTTTTTGAGCTTGGTATATATTTTATGTTTTCTTGCTAATGGAGAATAGAATTTACTGTTTTGGCCCAAAGTTTCTGAGTTGCCAAGCAACAATATACCGTCGTCTTTTAAGGCGTAATGGAATATCAGCGTTGTCATTTGCTGGGCTTCGTTGTCTAGGTATATTAGCAAGTTTCTGCAACTGATCAGGTCTAGCTTTGAGTAAGGTGGATCCGATAGTAGATTCTGCTCGGCAAATACCACTTGTTCTCTTAAAGGTTGTTTGATCCTAAAACCATTCTCTTCCTCTACAAAGTATGCATCTAAAAACTCCTGAGGTATATCTACTACGATGTTCTTGCCGTAGTACCCCTCTCTGGCCTTGGCAATGGCATCAGGGTCTATGTCTGAGGCAAATATCTTTACAGTGTTATTCAGGTTGTTTTTTCTGATGTGATCTTTAAATAGCATGCACAAGGTATAGGCCTCTTCTCCGGTAGCACAGGCGGGAATCCACAGCCTAATTTCCTTTTCTTGTGCATTTTCGACCACCCTGGGCACCACCGTTTCTTTTATGTACTCAAAAGTGTCCTTATCTCTAAAAAAGCTGGTTACCGATATTAAGAGCTCTTTATAAAGTTTTACGATCTCTTGGCTGTCTTTTTTAAGTACCTCTATGTATTCTTTTAGGTTTTTTGCCCTGTTTACGGTCATTCTTCGGTCTATGCGCCGCTTTATGGTGTTTTTCTTGTAGTGGGTAAAGTCGTGGCTTACGTTAGACTTGATCAGGCCAAAAATTTCTTTGAACGCCTTATCGTCTTTTTCATCGCTTTTTTTATCTTTCTTTTCTTCAAATCCGTTGCCAATGTATTTGAGTATAACCTCGGGCATTTCTTTAACATCTATGCAGAAATCTACCAGGCCGGTGTCTAGTGCACTTCTTGGCATGCCATCGTACTCTGCAGTATGGGGGTCTTGCACTATTATTAAACCTCCTGCTTCTTTTAAAGATTTGATGCCTAGAGAGCCATCATAACCAGATCCCGAAAGGATAACCGATATGGCTTTATCTCCGAGTGCCTCTAATGATCGTAGAAAAATATCTATTGGTAGCTGCCTGTTCGAGTCTCTGTTCATCTTCCTGAGTAACAGGCGGCCCTCTTTGTAGGTCAACTCTTTATTAGGAGGTATAACGTATACCTTGCCAGTGGTTACCTCTGTATCGTCTTGTATTTGAGAGGCCTCCATTTGGGTATATCGGTTTACGATATCTGCCATGATGCTTTCGTGATCAGGGGCAAGGTGTTGAATAATAACAAATGCTGCCTTTTTATTGTCTGGCATGCTTTTAAAAAATACCTCTAGCTCTTTAAGACCACCTGCAGAGGCTCCAATGCATACTATTGGAGGATACTTCATTGTTCAAAACATTAAAAAATTGATTACAGTAAGTAGACAATAGCAAAGTAACAAAAAATAAGGGGAAATTAAGACTTAATTCTCAAACTTGCTTGATACCGTTGCCTAAGTATCGCAACTTAATAAAATAATAATTAACTATTAGATTATTTGGCTTTAAAATGCCCATAATCAATTTGAGAATTATTCTTTAGTAGTTATATCCAGGTAAAAAAGCAAAAGGGTAATTGAAACTTGATATTAGGATATATTTACACAATGTGACTTAAACATTGAAAATAACATTATGTTTAGCAAACATACCATAAAATATGTAAGCAATGTGCTTTTTGTGTTTTTTATCTCATATTTCTTTAAAGATTCGCTATTAATTACATATTTTCATCGGTTAGTCCTATTATTTCATTCAAATTGAGCAAAATATGGGTGCGCTAGACTTGCTCCCCAAATGGATAGCCAACTCAAATTTTATAACTGTGGCCATTACAGATCTTGAGCTGAGCCTGCTAAGACAATAAAAAATATTGAGATAGATAAGAGTAATTTGTTCATAGCTTTATTAAGTTGACAGGGCTTTTTCCACACTACTATACATTTTTATATTTTTCACCTCCAAGGGCTGTGGCTCACAGCC
>CAKZMZ010000100.1 GCA_937129345.1 uncultured Thalassovita sp.
ATAAAAATGCATTCGATTGAAGTTCTTCTGAATAATAAACTTCTACATCTGGCGAATCGGGCTGTTTCATAATCGCCTTTTTGCAAAGATAGCCCGCTATTCTTTTGGTTTCACCGTCCACGAGTTTTATCTCTACGTCCTCCAACTCTTCTATGGATGCAGATGATTTTATCTTTTGTCCCATAATGCTTGTATAGGAGGTGCTGGTATTGGTTTCAATATCAGAAATGATGATCATTTTTGTTCCCATCATATCCATCTCCATTTTTGTTTTGTTCCCCTTAATACTGAATAGGGATTCTGGATTTTTTTCTGGTAAAATTTTTTTCATGTCTTCGGTCAAATTTAAGTAGGAGACTTCATAAAGGATGGTTCCCTCAAAATCTTGACTACGAACTTGCATAAATACACAAGAGACAAAAAAAGTTAGTAATATTAAACTTTTCATTATAATCTAATTTAGAATTAAAATTTATTCGGTTGATTCAATTTGAAGTCAGGTCAAAACTCGACAAAATAGGAAATAATACTAGTAGGATTTTTATACCTTTTGAGATTTATTGGTAAACAGTTAAAGTTACATAAGGTCTTTTGGGATAGCTAAATCATACAATACTTACCTTTCTCACAATACTATCAAGTTTAATTATCAATTGCATTTTACTTGACTAACCTGAAGGTTTAATGTAAGAAGTAATTAGTGATAGTTTGCGAGATTTCTTACAGAATTATCTCTGTTTATTTCTCCCCTTCTAAAAAATCTAGTTTTTTTTCTTGGTTGAGTTTGCGGTAAAAGCAGGATTTTCTTGTCTGCCCTTGGCTGTTTTTGGTATGGCAAGCGCCAACGCCTTGCGGAGTTACCAAGTAAACCAAGGCATCTTGATCGCAGTCGGTTCTTATTTCTTGGATTTTTAAATAGTCTCCAGAGGTTTTGCCCTTGATCCATAATTCTTGTCGGGAAGTACTCCAAAAAGTAGCCAGTCCAGTATTTACGGTTTCTTCAAAAGCGGCTCGGTTGGCGTAGCCCAACATTAAAATTTCTTTGGTCTGTCTATCTTGCACGATCACGGGCAGTAGACCACCTCGTTTTTCAAAATTCAATGCAAGCTTTTGTGTTTCTTCTATGTTCATTTTAAAGTTCATTCAATCCCAAAAGTCTTCCAAGAAGCTTTAGGGAAGTGTTCTTTGTAAGATTTGAGTTTGGCGATCAGGCCGGTATCTATTTTTTGATGTTCCGAATCCTTTAAATGCTGCAACTCAAAATAATAGCCCCAAAACTGTATAAAAGGTTCTTTGGCATTTTTAATAATTTCTAGGTTTGCAACATCAAGGTTTTTGCAATGGCCATCTATAAAGTTTTGGTTAATGCTTTCTAATAGAGCCAATTCAACTTTGCCATCTTCGCCTTTGCTCAGTAGTCTTTGCAGCCGCTTTCTATCGGTAAAAAAAGACCCTGATTTTTCGGGCAGGGTAGTGGCTAAAAACAAAAGCAGGGAAATAAAACCCGAAAAGGCCAAAAAGCTATTGAATTCGCTGTTCTGTAAAGAAAAAATAACGAACAACAAACAGCCAAAGATTACAGAAAACAAAGGCCCCCCAGCGACGACCCAAGCAAATTTCTTTCTAATATCTAGGTGTTTTTTTGTGGGAGAAGTGGCTGCAATGCCACCAAAGTATTGCATGTCTTTATTGAAAAATAGCTTGAGTCTGCCTTGTCTTCTTTCTATGCCCAAAAAGCCAACGGCAAAGAGTTCTACCTTAAAACCTTGAACGATTCCCATAAAAAGATGCCCAAATTCGTGCAGGCCTATGGCAAAGAAAACGGCAAAAATTAAAGAAGGCACCATGATTAATGGGTTATCGTAGGCGTAAATCTTTGCAATCACTTCTTTGGTGATTAAAGAGTAACCGACCCAAACTGCAGCCCCTCCTAAAAGTAAACCAATAATACCTTGTTTGATGATTGTTTTGTACATGTATACTATGTAATTCAGGCGAAAAGAGAGCTATTAAAGCAAATCATTTTAAATAGCCAATTGTTTCTTAATTCCTTCCCCTATAAACCACCCCATCTTTCATTACAAATACCTCTTCTCTCAGGGCATTTAGTTATGATCGGATAATTTTATTTCACTTTTTAAGCAATCACTTCCTCCCTTGGCTTGCCTAAAAATTCACAGTCTTTTAAATCTTGCATGCTTTTAAAAGCGATAGGAACTTTGTCATACTCAAAGCATTCCTGTAAAGTCATGGTGTAGTTATTATCGCCCATGCTCAAGTCCACATCGCGCATACTTACTTGGCAGGGGTGTTCATAGCCGCAGGCGTGGGTAATTTCGAGCACTTCTTTTCTAAAAGTTTTTACATAATAAGAAAAGCGCTCAGATTTTAGAGTAGGATCAACGCCGGCTTGCAACCATTTATTTTGTGTGGCTATACCGGCCGGGCAGCGGTTGGTGTGACAGACTTGTGCCTGTATGCAACCAATGGACATCATGGCCTCGCGGGCTACATTTATCAAATCAGCGCCCATGGCTATGGCTTTAAGCGCATTAGCGGGCAAGCCTAATTTACCCGAAGCAATGAATGTAATGTCGTCTGCCAATTCCATCTTACCAAAGATTTTGTACACATTGGCAAAGGCATAATTAAATGGGAGTGCCACATGATCGGCAAATGCAGGAGGTGCAGCTCCGGTTCCTCCTTCGCCGCCATCTACTGTAATAAAGTCAGGGCCTTTGCCTGTTTCTTTCATAATGGTGGCCAATTCTTTCCACATATCTAATTTTCCAACGGCTGCTTTAATGCCAACTGGCAGGCCGGTAGCTTCTGCAATGTTTTCTACAAATTGCACCATTTCTTTTACATTGGAAAAAGCACTGTGGTATGCAGGAGAAACCACATCCTTGCCCATCGGGATATGTCTAATTTCTGCGATTTCTTTGGTAATTTTTTTAGCGGGCAAAACTCCACCTTTGCCCGGTTTGGCACCCTGTGAAAGCTTCAACTCAATCATTCTGATGTAAGGATGCTTTTCTACCAATTCTACCAATTTATCCATACTAAAATTGCCCTCATCATCGCGCACGCCAAAATAAGCCGTACCGATATGAAAGACTACATCAGCACCATTCTGATGGTATCTTGAAAGACCGCCTTCGCCAGTATTGTGGTAGCAGCCTACCTTTAAAGCACCTTTGTTTAGGGCAGCTACCGCATTGGCAGAGAGCGAACCAAAACTCATAGCCGAAATATTGATAATAGAATAAGGCCGGTAAGGTTTGGCCCGATTGTGCGCTTTGCCGATGACCTTGGCACAAGGTACAAAATAAGGATCCGTGTAATTTACATGCCCCGGCTTGGAGGCATAAGGAAACATACTCGGGTTGATGAACACATGCCCTGGCGAAGCCAAATCTTTATCGGTTCCAAAGCCTTGGTAATTGTTTTCTCTTTTGGAGGATGCGTAAATCCAAGAACGCTCGCTGCGGTTAAAGGGCAGTTCTTCGCGGTTATTGGCCACAATGTATTGCCTAAGTTCTGGGCCGATGGTCTCCAGCATGTACCTAATGTGCCCAACTACAGGGTAATTGTGTTTAATGGTGTGCTTTTTCTGTACTATATCGTGTATGGCAATAACAACTATCGCAAAAATTAATAGGTGGAAAAATATGGAAATGCCACTTAATGCTTCAAAGTAATTGATAATAACCTGCATAAAAAAAGATTAAAAAAATCAGGACTTGTTGAAAAGCAGTTCTCTAAAAAGACTACCTGTTATGGATGAAATTCCACCCACGATACCGCCTACTAAAGCAGTGATGAGTATGAGCAAAATGGTATTGGGCAAAGTAAAGAGTTCTGCAATTTGTTTGCTCAAAATAGATTGATTTTGAATATCTATAATGAGGGCATGGACAAACCAAAGAATAAAAATGCCTAAGAATCCCGCCAAAAAGTTTTGCATAACAGATCCTCCGTTTATAAAAACAACCACAAAGCAAACCAAAGCAATACTCCACCAAGGTAGTATCATGCCTAAAAGCCAACCAAAAAATAAAATAAGAACGATTTTGATGCTCAAATTCATAGTTTCAATATCTATTTATAATCTTGTAGTAATATTATTAAAAATTGGTGGAGGAAAAAATTATCAATATCAATATCAATTATTTAATTCTGAAACGATATTTAAGAAATCACTCTTATTAACCCTCGATACTATGCCTAGCAAAAACAGAAGAACCGAACAACTGAAAGCATTTGAAAGATTGTTAGATATTATGGACGATTTGCGGGAAAAATGCCCTTGGGATAGAAAACAAACCATGGAGTCGCTCAGGCATTTGAGTATAGAAGAAGTGTATGAACTCTCTGATGCCATTTTAGAAAACGATATGGAGGAGGTGTCAAAGGAGTTGGGCGACCTCGCTTTGCATATGGTCTTTTATGCCAAAATTGCCTCAGAAACCAATGCCTTTGATATAGCTGACGTACTCAACCAAATTTGCGAGAAGTTGATCAGGAGACATCCGCATATTTACGGAGATACTGAGGTTGCTTCAGATGAAGAAGTGAAGCAAAATTGGGAACTCATCAAACTAAAAGAAAAAGGCAATAAGAGTACATTGGGCGGTGTGCCTACTTCTTTGCCTGCTATGGTTAAGGCAGTTAGGATACAAGATAAAGCTCGGGGCGTGGGCTTCGATTGGGAGAAAAAGGAACAAGTGTGGGAGAAAGTAGAAGAAGAGATGCAGGAGTTTAAGGCTGAGTTTAATGTTGAAAATGGTAATGAAATCAAGCAGGAAAAGGCAGAGGCAGAGTTTGGCGATTTGCTTTTTTCCTTGGTCAATTACTCGCGTTTTATAGGCATCAACCCAGAAACTGCATTAGAAAAGACCAATAAGAAATTTATCAAGCGCTTTAATTACTTAGAAAGCGAATCTAAAAAAGACGGAAAAGAATTGGGGAAGATGAGTTTGGCAGAAATGGATGAATACTGGGAGAAAGCCAAAAGATTACCTTAAACATCTTGTAGCGATTTATTTAAACAGCAATTTCTATATTTCAACGAGGTATTGACTGAATCCAAGGAAATATTTTAAGGTGAGTTTTGAGGGAGATTAAATTTGATTCAAATTATTGTCTTATTTTAAATCTTAATCAAATACACCTTGGAAAATCTCAACTTTTTCGAAAAATATTCGGAAACCGCTGCCGAGTTGATCATGACCTATGCACCAAAAGTTTTGCTTGCTATAGTGGTGCTTCTTGTAGGCCTCAGAATTGTAAACGTAATTATTTCTATGATTGGCAAGCAATTGTCAAAGTCAAAAATCGACGAAACCCTTAAACCTTTTATCACCCACCTCTTGTCTTGGTTGCTCAAGATCATGCTGTTTATTAGTGTAGCCTCTATGGTGGGTATAGAAACCACATCTTTTGTAGCAGTTTTGGGTGCTGCAGGTTTGGCAGTAGGTTTGGCCCTGCAAGGTACATTGGCCAATTTTGCAGGTGGAGTGCTTTTACTATTGTTCAGGCCCTACAAAGTAGGCGACTTGGTAGAAACCCAAGGCAGGCTAGGCATAGTAAAAGAAGTACAAATCTTTACTTCTATTTTATCCACGCCTGATAATAAAATGGCCATTATTCCAAATGGCGCAATAATGAATGGAGAAATTATTAATTACACGGCTTTGGGTAAAATTAGGGTCGATTTGGTAATGGGTATTTCTTACGGTGCTGACATAAGAAAGGCCAAGGAAGTTTTACTTAATGTAATGCAAGCACATCCCAAGGTTTTGAAAGATCCAGCTCCTTTTGTAGGCGTTCAAGAATTGGGAGACAGTTCGGTAAATTTGGCGGTAAGACCTTTTGCAGAACCCCCTAACTATTGGGATGTCTATTTTGATATTTACGAGCAAGGTAAAATTGCCCTAGACGACCACAACATAGAAATTCCATTCCCGCAAATGGATGTACATATGAAGAATTGATTGATAAATTTCCAGATTTGACGCTAATACATAAATTTGGAAGGCCTCTCTTTAAAGAGAGGTTTTTTTATGCTTAAGTATTCAGCAACTAAAATGAAGCAGGTCAAAAATAAAGAAGCTGGCTTTTTCGAAAAGCAATTGGCCAGAAGATTTAAAACAAAAAGTCTTGTTTTATCGGCAATTACAGGCATATTCTTATTTGTTGGACGAAATTTAGTACAATCATTCTTAATAGGCGGTTCTTGGTTTTTGGATGCATATGAAGTTGTAGTAGAAATTGGTTTGAGCATCTTATTCGGGCTTGGTCAATTCTTTATGTGGAAATGGCAAGGAAGGAAAAAGCATGAAAAAATTACACAAAGGCTTAAAGGAGAAGATTTTATTTTGGCTAATTATGCTTTTTATGCAGATCAAATACACAATTACAGAGGTGTGTTATTTTTAAAACATAGCAATTTAAATTTTAAAGGCAATTACTACAGCAAAGAAAGGAACATACAAATCGAATTGAGCGACATTAGCAATGTGACCATTCATAAGGTATTTTGGCTAAAAAGAGGGATTAGTGTGCTCGATAAAAAAGGCATCGAGCGACGTTTCCTTACCGAAGAAGCCGGCATTTGGTTAGAAGCAATTCAGCAAGAAATTGATGTAAATTCAAAAAGAGATAATTAAATTTGAAATTTTGTGTGAAATACAGACCAGAAGCTAACAAAATTTCAATAAAACGCAGATGAGTTTAGACGAATTAAGGGAAAAGATAGATGCTATTGACAACCAAATGCTCGAACTATTAAACGAGCGCATGCAAGTGGTTAAGCAGGTAGGCGACTTAAAAAGAGCGAGCAATGCCATTATTTACAGGCCTGAGCGAGAAAAAGCCATTATTGATCGCCTAGAAAATATGAACAAAGGCTTATTAACACGGCCTGCCATTGAGGCCATCTTTTTAGAAGTTTTTGCCGTAAGCCGAAATATGGAACTTCCTGAGCGCATCGCTTTTCTTGGGCCAGAAGGAAGTTTTACCCACCAAGCTGCCGAGAGTCGCTTTGGCGCCACTAGTGAGTATGTTTCCTTGCGCACTATAAAATCCGTTTTTGAAAGTGTAGATACAGAACGAGTGAGATTTGGAGTCGTGCCAATAGAAAACAACCAAGAAGGTTCTGTAAACGAAACCATAGATTTATTGGGCGAGTTAGACGTTAAAATCGTAGCAGAAATCCCCATGCCCATCCATTTTACCTTTGCCTCTAAAGAAGATAGAATTGATAAAATTGAGAAAATCTACTCAAAGGATATTGCCTTTAGGCAATGCCGTAAGTTTATTCTAGATTATTTTGGAGAAGACATTCCGTTGGTAGAAGTTTCTTCTACTTCTAAAGCGGCCAATCTGGCCCTGGAGCAAGAAGGCACAGCGGCAATTTGTTCACACATAGCTGCTAAATTATATGGCTTAACGGTTCTTTTCGAAAACATAGAAGACAGCCGGAGCAACCATACGCGCTTTTTGATCATAAGCAAGCATTTTAACAATCAAAAAGGGGTAATGGACAAAACCTCTATTTTGCTTAAAACCACTGACAAACCAGGTGCCTTGGCTAGTTTCCTTAAAGAGTTTGAAGATGCAGGCATCAACCTAACTAAGCTAGAAAGCAGACCTGCAAGAGAAGGCGAGAGCTTCAAATATTGGTTTTTGGTGGATTTTGACGGGCACTACAAAGATGATAACGTACAGCAAATCTTTAAGCATCATAAAGAAAGTATTCGTTTTTTGGGCAGCTACGTAAAATTGTGTTAGGTATTGGCTTATTTTATTAGCTAACTGCAATCACTTTCTCATTGGCCAATACATATACCTTGTCTTCGGTCGTAGGCGTAAGTACAGCGGTACCTGTAAATTTTCCGAAGGCCGGTAAAATACCTTGTTTCTTACCAAAGAAAAAACAAGGGAGTTTCATTTTTTGCCTGCCGTTCCCTCTCAGAACGACCGCAGGGTGTATGTGCCCACATATATTGTAAAAAGGAGCCTCTATAGCATTGGGGATCAAAGGTTCATGGGTAAAAAGCAAGCGGTCTATTCTGTATTCAGATTCATACACTTCCATACTTTCCTTTATCAAAGATTTAGTATAGCGATCGTGGTTGCCTGCTACCAATATCATTTTTACCTCAGCGTGCTTTTCTATAAATTCTTTAAAAAGCGCCCACTCACCGTTTAGCTCACTATGAAAAAGATCACCGATTACAAGCAAGCGTTTGGCTTGTGTAAGGGTCAGTAATTCGCTTAAAGTAGTTAAATCGTTTTGATGGATGTTTTTGGAAATAGGAATACCGTGCTTTCTAAAATGAGCAGCCTTGCCTAGGTGCAAATCACTTACTACCAATGTTTGCTGATTTTGAACAAGCATGGCCTTTCTAGCTAGCAGAGTAATTTTTATGTCTTCTATTTGGTGTTGGGTCTTTTCCAATTTGTGTCTTCTTAATAAAACTACTTGAATATTTGCCCAAATTAAAAAACCATCTCCACTTGCAAAGAATAAAAATAAAACTAGTGGCGTTATTAGAATAATTTTTTAATGAACTTGTCTAAAGTAACTGTTTTGTAACAAGGCAAATATCGAAAATCAGGACAAGGTATTTTTTAGCAAGGCATGATCACTGCCATTTCAACGAAATACTAACATCGTGATTTTCACTAAAAGTCAAAGCTGCAATTCCCTGCTATTTACAAGTTCTAGAACGAGAACATATTTCTTTCAAAATAAAACACAGTTTCAGAATGAAATCAAAGATTGTCTTAATTTTTTTGATATTCGCCCACTTAGTGTGTTTGGCGCAAGACAAAAAAAAGTATAAAGAATTTAAGAAAAAGGGCAATTCACATCTTTCGGCTGGCGAGCTCATGAAAGCCAAGAGCGCTTTCGAGATCGCTTTACAAAACAAAGCCGGAGATAAGTATGTGACCCAAAAGTTGAAGGAAGTAAAAAATGCAGTTAAAGTAAAGCACAACGGTTTAATTTCTGCAGCCAACAAAGTTTACGAAAGTGGAGATTTAGATGCAGCCTTGGCAAAATACAAAGAAGCATTACAGTTTGCGCCTAATGACCAATTTACTATTGATAGAATCAATGCCTGTAGCATAAAACCGGGAACCACTTATTTAAAATCCTTTGGTGGCAGAAGCTACGACGAAGGCCGATCCTTGGTCAACCTTGCTGATGGCAGCATAGTGCTAGCGGGTCGTGGTTCACCGGGCTCATCTTCAAATACCGATATGGTAGTGATCAAAGTTGATCGAGATGGTAATAAGGCTTGGGAGAAAAAATTTGGAGGCGAAGAAACCGATGAGGCCCTAGATATAATCTCTACATCTGACGGTAACCTCTTGGTGGTAGGACACTCCGATTCTTACAGCGGAAGCCCGGGTATTAAAGATGTTTTTGCCGTTAAAATCGACGCCTCAGGCAATGAAATCTGGAATAAGACTTATGGTTCTAACGTAACCATAGACGAAGCCAATGCTGCTGTTGAAGCTCATGATGGTGGTTATTTATTGGTTGGCCACTCGTTCATCAATGGTTCTTTACAAGTAAACGCCTTTAAGATTGATGAAAATGGCGAGAAGCAGTGGGAAAAATATTTTGGTGGCAGTGCAAGTGAGCAAGGTGCCGATGTAATCAAAACCAATGAAGGTTACATGATTGTAGGCAATACAGAATCTAAAGGAAAAGGCAAATGGGATGTTTGGATGTTGCACATAGACAAAGAGGGCAACGAATTGTGGGATACCACTTTTGGCGGTGGCGACAATGAGACTGCCAACAAAGTAATACAGACCAAAGATGGCGGCTATCTCATTGCTGGTTCAACTTATTCTTTTGCCTATGCGAGCCAAGATTTTTGGATCATTAGAACCGATAAAGAGGGCAATGAGGTTTGGAACAAAGCTTTTGGGGCACTTGCTGCCGAAGAGGCTTTTGGTTTGATTGAAACCAAAGACGGCAATTATGTGGCCGCTGGTTTTCAAGAAGTTTGGGACGAAAAAGAGCAAGCAGTGAGCGATAAGAGCTTTGAAGTGTACATGGTTAAGTTTGACGACAAAGGCGAAAAAATTTGGGAGCGAGCTAATGGAGGAGAAGATGAGCAGCGCGCTTTTGATATTAAAGAAACAGAAGATGGCAGTTTTATGGTAGTGGGCCTCACCAAAGGAAACTCAAGAAAAGGAGTAGATGTGGTTTTGATCAAAGCCAACCAAAGTGGTTTGGTAGCCATCCCAGAGACAGAGGAATAAAAGAAAAGAATTTATAAGTGAAATGGCCTTTGGTAGAAACATCCAAAGGCCGTTTTTTTTATTCTCTTATTTGTCCATTGCCTTGAACCATCCATTTGTAGCTACAAAGCTCGTCTAGCGCCATTGGACCCCTTGCATGGAGTTTTTGGGTGCTAATGCCTATTTCAGCACCCAACTCAAACTGGGCACCATCGGTAAAAGCGGTTGAGGTATTGGCATAGACCACTGCCGCATCAACTTGATTGAGAAAATAAGCGATATTGTCTGGGTTTTCCGAAATGATGGCCTCACTGTGTTTGGATGAATACTTTCTGATGTGTTCTGTGGCTTCTTCTAATGAATTGACCGTTTTAATGGCCATTTTATAAGCTAAAAACTCGGTACCAAAACTCTTCTCATTGGCTTTAAAAAGCAGTTCTTGTACATAAACTTCGCTTAATACTTTATAAGATGCCTCATCGGCGTAAATCCTTACATTTTTTTCTTGCAGGCCTTGGGTTATAGAAGGTAAATCGGCCAAACGTTTTTGATGAATGATCAAACAGTCTAGGGCATTGCATACGCTAACTCTTCTTGTTTTTGCATTTAAAATGATGGGCACACCTTTAGCCATATCGGCGAACTCATCGTAATAGGTATGTACTATGCCCGCACCTGTTTCAATTACTGGAACTTTTGCATTATCCCTTACAAAGTTGATCAGCCCTTGGCTGCCCCTAGGTATGATGATATCCACAAAGCCTACTGCGTGTAAAAGTTCTTGCGTAGCGCTTCTATCAGGAGGTAGTAACTGAACTATGTCAGTTGAAATGCCTTCTGAGTTCAATACGTTATAAATGAGTTCAACTATTGCTTTGTTTGACGCCTCGGCATCCGAACCGCCCTTTAATATACAGGCATTTCCAGATTTTAAGCAAAGCGAAAATACATCGAAAGTAACATTGGGCCGTGCCTCGTAAATTATGCCGATAACGCCAAGCGGAACACTAACTTTATCGAGATTTAATCCGTTTTCTAGCTTTTTAGATAAGAGTTTTTTACCCAATGGGCTAGGTAGGGCGGCAACTTTTCTAATATCATTAGCTATGTCTTTAATGCGTTTTTCAGTGAGCTTTAGGCGGTCGTACTTTGGGTCGGTGTTGGGCATTTTCGCCAAATCTTTGGCGTTGGCCTCTAACAATTCTTGAGTGGCAGATTCGGCTGTATCTGCCAGTTTTAACAAGAGCGTATTGATTTCTTGAGCTTTAAGACCATTTAAATAATAGCTACCATTTTTGGCGCTTTCCAGTTGTGCTTGTACAGATTTCATAAAGCATCTATTTCATTTAGGTACAGATAATCGTAATGTACCATCGGTTTTACATTTTTTTTCTTGATGATTTTTTTTGCATGATCTGAAGAATAGGCACTAATACCCAAGGCTATTTCCATATCATCCTCATTATAAATACTGATAATATCGCCTTTTTTAAATTCTCCTTTTACGGCAACCATGCCCACTGCCAGTAAACTATTGGCCTTTTTTGAGAAAAGTGCCTCTTGTGCCCCTCTGTTCACGATCACTTGTCCTTTGCTATAGGCATTAGAACTGGCCACCCACTTTTTTACATTGGATGTATTTTTAGTAGCAGGAAAATAGGTGCCCGGCTTGTTTTCTATAGGCTCGCCGTACAGCTTGTGGATAATTGCTGATTTTTTGCCGTGGGCAATGTGCACATGTATACCGAGATTGGCCACTTTTATGGCGTTTCTGCATTTTGTGATCATCCCTCCGCGACCAAACTCAGATTTTTGGGTAACCACATAATGGTTCACCTCTCTTGCGTTTCCTTTAAATTCTTTAATAAGCTGTGAAGCAGGATTTTTAGGGTCTCCCGTGTATACACCATCTACATTGCTCAAGATAAAGAGCGCATCTGCATTGAGCATGGTGGCCACGAGTCCTGCCAATTCGTCATTATCAGTAAACATCAGTTCAGTAACTGAGATTACATCGTTTTCATTAACTATAGGTACTATATTGTTCTCCAATAAAACACTAAGGCAATTCTTCATATTTAAATAGTGTTTCCTGTCTCTAAAGTCGCTTTTGGTGACCAATACCTGGGCACAATGCAGCCCTGCTCTTTGAAAATGTACTTTGTAAAGTTCCATCAACTTTACTTGGCCCAAAGCAGAAAACAACTGCTTTTGTGCCACAGCGCCTGTGTTTTGCTTTATTTTAAGCATGCCCCTACCGGCGGCTACTGCACCTGAAGAGACCAAGATTACCTGCGTGCCTTCCCTTTTTATTTGAGAAACCTGTTCTACTATGTGCGCTAGGGCCTGTACATCGGAGAGTCCCTTTTGATCTGTAAGCACATTAGAACCAATTTTTATAATGATTCGATTATATTTATCAACTTTCGACTCCAAATTAAAAAAATGTTTACTAGAATTGCTCACCTAAAAAATCTGTGTAAATCTATTAAAGAAGGATTACAAATGAACTTTTAAAACATACATATTTGTTTACAGCCTTTGAACAGCACACACTAATAAAGAAGGCTACAGCACACCAAATATGAAAAAATTTTTATGCCGCACATCAGTACGAATCAGCACATGTTCAATTCTTTGCTTTTTATTTTCCCATGTTAATGTTGTAGCCCAAAACACGGTAAATTGGCTTCAGAGAGAGTTTTGCCAAACAGGTTTAAAAAATATGGCGCCTAGCAAGGGTATCTCTTTTGAGCGTGTCTCTATGCCAGAATACAGATTGAGTTCCTCCTCTTCAGAAGATGCCATTGGCAATGCCAGTTCAGAAGTAGAGCATCAAAGGAAAATAAAATTAGCCCTTAGAGCCCCCCTTTGGAATTCGCCGGGCTTGAAGGCAGTAATCGGTTTTAAATACCAAAATGAAGAAATCGAAATTGATGATCTAGACGAGCAGGATTACAATTTACACAGGAACATAGGTAGCCAAAACATGAAGGTTATCGGTACAAACCTTATTTTGCTCAAGCCTTTCCGTACCAATAAATATTTAGTGGTGAGAGGTGCTATGAGCTACAACGGGGCTTACAAAAGCTTAAAAGAAGTAAACAGTAATTATTTAAACTACAGCGTTTCTGCCTTATTGGGTATCAGAAAAAATGCCGATACTGAGTTTGGCTTCGGTTTGAGTTATTCTAACACATTAAATGTAAACAGCATTTACCCGGTTGTGCTCTATAACCACAACTTTAACGAGCATTGGGGCATAGAAGCTTTGCTACCGAAAAGGGCTGCTCTTAGGTATAACTTTAACCATAAATCATTGGCTTTGGCCATTATGGAGTTAGATGGTAGCAGGTACTATATTCCCGGTGTGGAGTTGAGTGAAAATAGGATAGAAGACCTGAGAATGGAGGTATCTGAGATTAAGTTTGGTTTCTCTTATCAACGTCAGATATTCTCATTACTTTGGGCCAGTGTTGATGCCGGTTATCGCAAAAACATAGGTTTTGACTTTAATCGCTATTTCTCTGATAACAACAGAGATACCATTGTATCATCTGACATTCCCGCTGGTATTTATGCTGGAATTACTTTGTTTATAACCCCACCGAGCATTGGCAAAAAATAAGAGCTGGTTAACCTACACCAACTCTTTGTATATTATGGCATTTACCTACCTGATAGAAAGCAGCTTTTGTGCTCTTGAGTGGTCTAGATTAGGAACTGTAATGGCATTATAATGCTGCATAACCAAAACCTTGTGTGCCGTTACCTCTAGGTTCAAATTATATTTGTACACAAAATCCCTGATTTCAAAAGGATAATCCCAAGTGATTCTCTTCAAAATCTTGTCTTCAAATTGATTAAAGGGAACCAGTTCGTTTTCGCTTCTTATAAAAAAGTCGTAGTTTTCTTCTGTTAAAGATAGCTCTACTTTAAAAAGCGCTAGATTCTTTAACTTGCGGTAAACGGGGTATCTGCCTTCCACTATTACTTCGAAGAGGTGAGGCTTCTCATCAATGTAATCCATTACAAAATATCTTTGTATGCCCAATTCGTAATCTTCAAACTGAAAGGCTGCCACATCTTCTAACCTGAATTTTTTTTCATATAGCGTAGATTTGTACTTGATTTTATCTAAGCCTGCCTCAAAAGAAAGCTCTCCTGTAATAGAAAGATTATTTTTTAAAGTGATGGAACCTTCGTGCCAAAAGTCTTGGGCTAAACCTACTTGAAGCAAACCGAATAGAGAAAATATCAAAGAAAATGAACGCAACATGGTAAGGCTATTTAGTTTAAAAAATTGAAAATCTTAGAAAAAGTCCGTTTAAAAGCAGACATTTTCATTTTAAACTCGCCTTATTTAAAAGTATTACGTCAATTTCTTAAAAATTGAGAAAAGCTTTACACTCCACTTTTTTTATGGTACAATAATGGTAAAGACGGGCAGATGGCTGGCATTATTTCTTGCCTACTATCTCATATACCAGAATTTTTTCTTTTTTACCCTTTACGGCTATGGGTTGCCAAGCCTTAGCATCAATTACCGATTCCACTTTATTGTAAACTTCCTTACTGATCAAAATAGAATTGGGCTTGTCTTTGGTAAGCATTTCTATCCGCTTGCCTGTATTAACAGTATCGCCAGTAACAGAATACTCGATTTTGTCTTCTGAGCCTAAATTACCTGCCACTACTTCTCCAGAGTTAATGCCAATGCCCATACCTATGGGTTCTGCCAGTTTGTCTTTGTAAAGCTCATTGAGTTCGGCTAACTTTTCCATCATTTCTATGGCGCAAAACACAGCGTTCTCTTCATTGTTAGAGTAGGCCACGGGCGCTCCAAAAACTCCGAAAATTTCATCTCCTACAAATTGGTTTACGACTCCATTGTGCTTTTTCACCACTTCGGTCATTATAGAGTAGTAGTTGTTCAAAAAAGACACGACCTCTTTTGGAGTAAATACTTCACTCATACTCGTAAAGCCGCGTATGTCGCAAAAAAGTACTGTGATATTTCTGATTTCACCTTCAAAAATGGAGTCTCCTGTGTTGCTCAAGGCTTTTTGTACAACCTGTTCGGGTACGTATTTCATAAAGAGTTTAAGGGTCCTTTCTTGCTCTTGTACCTTTACTTGTAGTTCATCTACCAAAGACTTATTCTTGATTTGCAGATTATAAAGCGTTCGGGCGTTCTCTATGGTCATGCGCAGTTCATTCTCATCCCATGGTTTGGTTATGTATCTAAATACCTTACCCTTGTTAATGGCATCTATTATTGCCTCCACATCGCTAAAGCCGGTAAGTATCATCCTGATAACATCGGGGTAGGCAGGCAATACTTTTTCTAAGAATTCAACGCCTGTCATCTCGGGCATGCGCTGATCGCTAATAATCAGCTGTACATCATTCTCCTTTAAAACTTCTATGGCCTCTTTTCCACTAATTGCCGTAAGTATATTGTATTCTCTTCTAAATGCAGCCCTAAAACTAATCAGGTTTTGCTGTTCATCATCTACGT
Source organism: uncultured Thalassovita sp. (assembly GCA_937129345.1). Taxonomy (GTDB): domain Bacteria; phylum Bacteroidota; class Bacteroidia; order Cytophagales; family Flammeovirgaceae; genus Chondrinema. Next base: position 15,788 of record CAKZMZ010000100.1, read on the forward strand.
AGAGAATTGTAAAGTTTTTATCCATTTTATGAGTAGGTGTACTTCAAGTTTAAAAAACTTTGGTATGCTTATTTTAAAAAGTAAAGTATTGGTTTTTTGAAAATCGCTCAATTGCCAAAAAACAATCTCGATGTTATCTATACGGCAATTGATTTAAATGTATAGCAAAAATCATTGAAAATTATGTGCATGCTGAGATTTTTTGCAATCACTCACATTAAGCCCAAATACAAGATACATAAAATGATGGTTATATGATTTTGCCTTCAGCAACTTTGATTCAATATTAAAGAAATTCTGATTTTTTAGAGAAAATCATTTTAAAATATGCTTTAATCTATTGATATAGTCGAGTTAAAATAAGATATTGTAGGTAGTTTTTTCAAATATTATTTTACAGACAGAGCATAATTTAATATAAAGGGTTTTTGAGCTGTTGATACAAAAGGTTAAGATATGCTTTAGAGTTTTTTACTATCAAATCTGCTTCATCTATGATATCTACCCCAGTTCACGCAGTAGATCTTTCAAAGAAAATTTGCACACAGCTAAAATTGCTCGGTTTAAGAGAAGGGGATGTAGTACTGTTACATGCCTCCTTAAAGTCTTTGAGCCGTATTCCGCAGCATCCTCAAACAGTGATCAATGGTGTGTTAAATGCCATTGGGCAAAACGGAACACTACTTATTCCCAGTTTAACATACGAGACAGTAAATAAGGAAAATCCTGTCTTTGATAGAAAAAATACCCCATCTGATGTTGGGGCTATATCAGAATACTTTAGAAAGCAGCCTCAAGTTTACAGAAGTCTGTCGCCTACACATTCTGTGTGCGGTATAGGCAAGCATGCCCGTATGTTATTGCAAAAACATCACTACGACAGTACGCCTTTGGGCCCTAATTCTCCTCTGCATATGTTGCCCCGCTATGGCGGAAAAATTCTTTTTATAGGTTGTGGCCTCAAGCCCAATACCTCTATGCACGCCGTAGAAGAACTGTTGGAACCGCCCTATCTTTTTGGCGATGCTTTTGAGTTTAAGCTTATTACCGAGGGGGCTGTTATGCATAAAAAAATGAGGCAACACAATTTTAAGGGCTATGAACAGCGCTACGATAGGGTTGCTTCTTTGCTTAATGAAAAAGAGCTTAGGTTGGGCAGGGTATTGGCCGCCGATGTTTACTTATTGGATGCAGCTGCCATGTGGAAAAAGGCTTATAACAAGCTAAGAGAGAACCCTTACTTTTTTGTGGATCGGCTAAATGTACACGATAATTAGTTTTAGATGCTTAAGAAGTATGTGTGCGTTCATTTACCTGTCGCCCCGATCAGTTATAGTTTTAGCAAAATAGGTCACTATCATCGGTATGATAGTGAAAAACTGCAGCGCAAGCAAGAGAAGTATTTCATTGCTCAATTGAAAAGCTTACTAAAAGATGAAGTTCTAGACAGACAATTTAAATTCATTTCTTCTTCCTATACCTTTCCGCTTTTTCCTGTTGAACTTCAAGAAAAAATATTTAGGCAAATAGACTGGTCTTTTGGTAGCACTGATTTACGTAATTCACAACTAAAAATTAGAGTAGGAGACGAGGTCGAAAATACTGGGGAATGGTATTATTTTAACATACAAACGGGAGGCCTAGTAAAGCTAGCAGATAACATTTGGACACTAACGCCCAATGAATTGCAAGCAGAAGTATGCCGAATTTTAAGTTATTTGAAGAGTTTGCATTCAGAGGATACAAATTTTCACCAGCAACTCAAATGGTTTTTAAATGCAGAGCATATTTTATGGATGGATAAGGATACAGAAAAGTATTTGTTCGCATCTCCTTTTAACTCTC
>CAKZMZ010000101.1 GCA_937129345.1 uncultured Thalassovita sp.
CCGAGATGCCACTAATGGTTAAATTTCCTACATACACTTTGATGCTATGCTTGTTGTGTTCTTTTGGGCATACAACTTTACCTTCTTTATACACCAAAGAAGATTGGGCGTTTGCTTTGCAAAACACAAAACATACGCCCAAAATAAAAATGATATTTTTTGAAAATTTTAATCGCATATTACAACCAGCGTCCTCCGCTAGATTTCAATACCAAATCTCCATCTGATGTTCTTTGTAGCATCACAAAAGCATCATCGCCTACTTTATCAAGCTGCAACACATTTACAAAGGGCAAAGCAATGAAAGGAACGCCGTCTGTACCAGAGCGTTCTTCTACTTTGGTAGTAAGATAATCATTAAATGTCTCGATATCTTTTACCTTAAATTTCATTAAAGCCCTGCTTGAATTGGCCATGAATACATATCTTTCGCCATCTTTTTGTAATTCGATGATATCAAGCGGAGTGTTCCAATTACCTAATTCGGCTACGGTCTTACCTTTGGTGTGTTCTCCACTTTTTAGTTCATCCATAGGAAAAACCACTAATGGCGTACAGGTGTAGCTGGCAATTACATGCGGTTTGCCATTAAGGGTAATTGGCATAAATGTTTTTACAGGCGCGTGTGTTTCGTACTGCCCATGGGCTGCATGGTAGATTTCTAAAGAGGCATAAGATTGATCCTCAGTAAAAGGGAAGGGCATAGAACGGAAAGTTGAACCAAACTCTTTGTTGCTCAAACCTGTAAGCATAATTTTACCATCGGTATATTGAATGTCTGAAATGGCCCACTTACGCATTGGTCTTCCTCTTCTGTCTTCTGCATCTTCGGCAATGGCATCAGCTAATCCTTGCTTAGAGTACATGACATCAGTAAGAGGTACATTCATAAATTTCTCCCCATTTAACTTAAATAGCATAGAGTTACCACTGCTGTGTTGTACTGAAAGGAATATTTGCTTGGTTTCTGGGTGAACGGCCATGTCGGTAATTTCGATTTGATCGGCTGTAGTGCCCATTTGCATGGCCAAAGTTTCATCAACCTTGCTAAGGTTTACTTCTCCACTTTGTGCAGAAACCTCTTCGCTTACATCAATGGCCATTACTTCAGCAGAAGTGGCATCGCCGATAAATAAGATGTTTTCTGGCCCGAAGGTAAGCGCACTAATGGCCTTTATTTCAGGGTTTCCCTTAACAAAATTGGCTTTAAGGTCGGTTGGGTCAGGATTTTTTGCAAATCCGCAAAGCACAAATGCCAGTAGCATTAAAAGGGTAAGTTTCAGTGTTTTCATAATCTTGAGTGTTCGGTGAAATTATAAGATAGTTATATTTTGGATAACATGCACTACCAATTAAGTGTTTAAACATATAATTCCAAACAATATCGCGGCAGGCTCATAAACGACAATCTATAAAGTTTTATGGGAAAATGTTGATCATTATCCTTTTGTATCTAGTGAGTGCAGGAGTGCCTTGGTCGGTTACGCAAAGCACTACATGTGTGGTTGCAGGTGCTGTTAAGACTGCGTTTTCAGGAACAAAAAACTTGAGCTTACCATCATTTGAGGGTGTCATCCTTATACTTCGCCAATTTACAGAGCGAAAGTCTCCAACTTCAGGATAATGCACCCATTCGTAAGTAAGAGCGTCGCCATCAGGGTCTGTACTGGGAGAGGCGTCAAATACGATTTCTTCCCCTCTTTTCATACTTACATTGTTTTCTCCCTTGAGCGCAGGCAATGGTGGGTGATTGGCTTCTTCGTAAGACATGATGCACCAGTCCATTCTAGCGGCAAAATCATTTTGGTAATGGTCTCGCCATCGCCAAATGGTAGCGTGATTGTCAATGTAGACCCTGCCATCTTTTCCAACTACCTCATCGTCAACGTCTGTCCAAATAGGTCTGGTTTCAGGTTTTTTGTCAGAGAGCATTCTGTAGGGTAAAAATCTAGGTGTATATAATTCATAGCGACCTCCCCAGCCGCCGTAATCAGGTCTTCCTGGTACATTGAGGCCATTTTCAATCAATCCTAAGAAGGTTGGGGTATCGCCTTCCATGGCATACTCTACTTCAGGATATTCTGCGCCCAAGGGTCCATGGTTGTTGATAATGTTTGCTCGCAACCAAGGATTGCGGATGGTGGTAGTATCTGCCCCTGTGGCAAATTTGTACCATCTCTCTCCTGAAATGCCCGACCAAGTGGCATGTCGATAATTTTCTCCTGGGCTTACTATGTAAAATAAGTCGGTGAACCTTTGGCGCATCCAATAACCAGCATCGTCTTGGTCAGATATGGTGTACACCCTGATCTTGCTCACAAACTTTGCTAATTCTGCTTTGGTTCTGGTTTGCTCTACCTTCCACAGTGCCTGTGCTAAGCAATTGGCACCGCCCCAAGCCAAAACCCATACCGGTCTATCGTCAGCTCTATCTACTACTTCTACGATCCAATCAGAACCTTCTGAGTCTTTCCCTTCGCCTACTCCCTGCATTCCATAGGCCACAATTCCTTGTTTAATGATGGATTTGAGATAGGCTTCGGTAGGGTAGCCTTTTTCGTGCAGCAAAAGATTCTCCCTTACTTTGCCATAAGCCGTTACTATCTCCCGTATTCGCCAATCGGCGATGGTATCGCGTAAGTGGGTAGAAGTAGTGGCAATGAGTCCTTCCACATCCCAATGGTTGGAGTAGGTAAGGAAGCGCACCATAGACTCGGCATCGTCGGGTTCGTTTTCTATATCTGTGAGTACAATAATGCGGGTTTTCTCTTGTGCTTGACTTGCAAAGCAAGTTGCTAGCAAAAAAAATAAGAACAATAGGGTTTTAGTATGAGAAAGAGGCAAATTATTCATGTTGATGTGGTTTCAGTTAATTCTACATGAAAATATAAAAGATTGCCTCCTAAGGCAAGTAGAGTGGTTAAGTATATTTACGTAAAGGTTTAACT
>CAKZMZ010000102.1 GCA_937129345.1 uncultured Thalassovita sp.
CGTATTCAACTACAGATTCTGTTCCACCTAAAAAGCCGATCAGCTCTTCGGCAAAAATCCAACCGGGTACAGAGATAAGAATGGTAATGATGATGCTAAGCGCATTTAGATTGCCAAATACCTTTTCCACCACTTCTTTATCGTCTGCGCCAATGGCCCTACTCAGCAAAGAAGAGGAGCCAATGCCCACCATAACCGAAAGCGCACCCGTGATCAGTAGCAAAGGAAAAACGAGTGAAATGGCCGCCAAGGCATCTTGGTTGATAAACTGACCCACATACACAGCATCTACAAAAGTATTTACCGCATTTACCGACATGCCAATAATGCCCGGAGGCGTTAACTTGAGCATTAACTGCCACATATCTTTGTGCAGGATGTCTTCTTTGTTTTGGTCTTTATTTCGGGGTTGAGACATTTTATTAGATTTACTCAAAACCGGCAGTACAAACAACTCGGTTTTCTAAAAATCGATAAGGAAAGTTAATCGGATAATGCAGTAGTTTACAAAACTAAATGCTTTGCCAGACTTTAAAACAAATCCTCTTACACGAGGCAAACTACCTGTTTAAAAGGTGATTCCATGCTGTAAAGCTTTAATTTCTGATAAAGCCAACTTAAAGGAAATGAACCGATAAAGGACGTTTTGTGATAATTGCTGGCAACAGTTAAAAAAATCATGAAAATAGCAACTTACTTTATTCCCTTAAAAACTATCTTGAACTTCATAAAAACGGCACTCAACATTATTTCTTATAGCATACTCTTTCCTTAGTAAAGAGTCAATACTTTTTAAATGTATATATCATCCAGTTTTATGTTTTTGTAAAAAAATCAGGTTTCAAAGTATCGGTACACAAATAAACAAATCCTCGAATCCACAAATAAACCAATATTTACATCCCCAATCTTCTTACAATCATATCATCCACTCTTTTACAAAAAACTTGGGGCTTCATGGTGCGCCAATTGTCTATCTCTAAACTCCCACCAAAATTAATGTACCAGTCGAGGTTGTATTTTTCCCATTCATCTTGTACAAATTCCCTAAAGTTTACGGCTGCGATCCAGCCTTCTTCCACATCTTCAAACCATTCTTCATAATAGCTATCGTCTGAGCCGTGGAAGTTCATAATGTTCTCACCAATTAAGATAAACCGATTGATGCCTTTGTTGATTAGGTGGTCTATTACATTGCGTTTAAAAAACATGATATCGTTGTTCAATGCATCATTCCACTCGCCAAGCATCTCTATCACCACTATTTTTTGTTGGTAGTTGGCATAAAGGATTTTTATGTAAATTGTCTCAGAGCCGATATAATCCCAATAAGGATGTATGTAGTAGCCATAGATATCGTTGGTGTACTGCATGATTTCATACTCTTTCCCGTAAAAGGGAGAGTCCTCGTCTCTAACAGCACTGTAATACTTTTCCCACCGATAATAAGGCTCTATTTTGTGCATGAATGAAGCAATTTATAATTTGCACAGTTGTTTTATTACAAATATATTGAAAACGATAACAATAACTTTTTGTCTAAGCATCAACTTCGCATGAGCAAAAAGTTGATTTTTTTGATTTCGAACAAGCATTTGTTTTAATTTTTTTGATTTTACTCCTCAACTAGTATAAAAGTTAAAAAATATGAAAATAAGTATTCTTGGAACCGGTTGGCTAGGTTTGCCTCTAGGCGAATATTTACTGACCAAAGGGCATGAAGTTAAAGGCAGTGTAACTACACCTGCCAAGCTAGACACCTTAAAGGCAAAAGGCATTGAACCCTTTTTGCTCAATCTAACTCCCCAAGCAGAACCCGAAGGCACCATCAAAAGTTTTCTGGATGCTGATGTACTGATTGTTGCCATTCCTCCATCTAGAAGGTCCGATGATATGGATACCTTTCATGCCGCCCAAATGAAAGAATTGGTAAAACATATGCTAGAGGGAGAAGTCAGAAAAACCATTTACATCAGTTCTACCTCTGTGTACCCTTCTCAAAACCGTGAGGTTAAGGAATCAGACGAGATTAAGCCTGAGGTTTCCGTCCACAACTCTATTGTTTTGGCAGAAAAAGTATTGAGGCAAACAGGGCCACTAGATACCACGATTTTAAGAGTGGGAGGTTTGATGGGCTACAACCGCATACCTGGAAAATACTTTGCTGGCAAAAAAGGATTGAAGAATGGCGATTCGCCAGTAAATTTTGTGCACAGAGATGATGTGATCGGCATAATTGAGCAAATAATACTACAGGAAAAGTGGAACAGAGTTTTTAATGTGGTCGCGCCAAAGCATCCACTTAGGAGAGACCTGTACCCGCAAACGGCCTCAGCTTTTGGTTTTGAGCCACCCACTTTCGACGATAGCGACCCTGTGCCTTATAAAGTAGTCAATGCTGAAAAGCTAGATATGGAGCTCGGTTACCGATTTAAATATCCTAATCCTGCTACGTTTTATTATGTGCTTTGATTATAGATGAGTTTTTTGCTAAGTTGCTAAAAGATTTCTAAATATCTTCTTTAAACCGTATATTGAAAAGCTGTCCATTTAGGGCAGCTTTTTTTATGAAAACACTATCAAGCATACTTTTTTTCCATCTACTGCTCATTATCATGCCTGAAACAAAAGCACAAGATTTTATCAGCATTAAAGACCAGCACTTTGTGTTGAAGGGAAAGCCCTATTTCTTTTTGGGAACCAACTTTTGGTACGGCATTAACCTGGCTGCTGAAAAAAGTGGAGACAGAGACCGCCTTATAAGAGAGTTGGATAGGCTCAAAGACCTAGGCATCAATAACTTGCGTATTATGGCAGGCAGTGAAGGGCCGGACACAGAACCATGGCGCATGGCTCCTGCACTGCAGCCCGAGTTGGGCATCTACAACAAAGATTTACTGCAAGGGCTAGATTTTCTATTAAAAGAAATGGGAAAGAGAAAAATGTACGCCGTGATGTGCCTTAATAATTTTTGGCCTTGGTCTGGTGGCATGGCCCAATATGTAAATTGGTACGAGTTGGGTCAAATCCCTTATCCGCCGCCGGCAAAAAATGGCAGTTGGAGCAAGTACCAATTATACACAGCACGTTTTTATAAAAATAAAACTGCCAAAGAGGCTTTTAAAAAGCACATAAAAAAAATTGTAGGAAGAAAAAATAGTTACACAGGCATTGCCTACAAAGATGATCCGACCATTATGGCCTGGCAATTGGCCAATGAGCCAAGAGGTATCATTTACAAAAAAATATTTAATAAATGGATAGACCGGACAGCAAAACTAATTAAATCTATAGATAGCAACCATTTGGTTACCGTGGGCAGCGAAGGTAAAACCCATACTACTTTTACAGGTAATCAGGTTAAAAAAAATCATAGTAGCACTGCCATAGACTACATGACCATACACTTGTGGGTGCAAAACTGGGAATGGTTTGATCCTGAAAATCCCAATGAGACATTGACTAAAGCTAAGGAAAAAGCCACCAAGTATATTGAAAAACATCTGAAGTATGCCAATAAGATGAACATGCCCATGGTGCTAGAAGAGTTTGGGATTTCTAGAGATGGCAATTTGCACAGTGCCAATACGAGCACCCAAATTAGAGATGATTTTTACCAATTTGTATTTAATAAATTGCATGAGTTGGCCTCAAACAAGCAACCTTTGGTAGGTGGCAACTTTTGGGCTTGGGGCGGAGAAGGCAGACCAAGAGAACCCAAAGCCATTTGGCAGGTTGGCGATGATTTTATTGGTGATCCACCACACGAGTATCAAGGTTGGTATTCTGTTTTTGATACTGATGAGAGTACTCTAAAAGTCATAAAAACATATACTGAAAAAATGAATGCGCTTTCAGAAGATTGATTACAAATCGCTAGAAAAATATAGGAAAAAGCCATGCTCGTTTCTGTTGTTAAAAGAATACTCGAAACGATAAACAGCATTATAGAAAGTAACTATATCCAATCCGAAGCCTGAGCCCCAAAGTGGCTTGTTAGAGAGTGCTTCGTTGTAAAAATTGACTGTGCTGTTGCGTACATAACCTACATCAAAGTAAGTCTTTAAATACATTTCAACAGGTATGGTGCTAAATTGATCTATGGGTATCAATTTTCCCACATCAAACTTTTCATCTAAAAACTTTAACCTAAATGTATTTTTTTGTAGCGCAAAATTTTGACCTTCTATTACATATAAATCGTAGCCCCTTACAAAATTTTGCCTATATCCTAGGGACCTGTTATGCACATAAGGCTGCACTTCAGGAAAAGAGGTTTTCCCTGTAATTGAACCTGCATAGTAAAAATTCCCTCCTAAATGCAGGTACTTAGAATAGTTGGCCTGTAAAGTCAGTACGTTTACATCATTAAATATGCCTGCTCCAATTTTTTCCATATAGGCGGTAAAGTAACTGCCTTTGAGTGGATCGGCACTAAAATCTCTAAAATCGTGTGTGTAAGTGTACCTTATTTGCATAAAGCGCTGTAAGGTATTGCCATCCAAAAAATAATCCGGATTTAAATAAGCCACCGTATCAGCTATTCTCACGTTGTTGTATTCCATAGAAAGATTATGGAAATCATAAAAGCCAACCCTTTTGGTTAAGGTTATGCCAAAATCGAAGTTTCTACGCATAATGTTGCGATCAAACTCTACGTTTTGCAGCTTATTGCCAATAGAATTATATGCAATGTTATTGTTCTCGGCATAGCTGGCCCTAAAGGTAATGCCCAGACTTTGTTTTTTATCTAAAAAGGGAATTCTGTAAAGCAGTCGCAACTGTTTGGTAAATCCAAATTGCAGTAAAAGTCCCAAATCTTCTTTGCGGCCCCTAAAATTTTTTCTTTTAAAGTTTAGGCCATATTCAATGCGGCTCAAATCTCGGTTTTGGTTGGTCCACCATTCATTAAAACTCCTATCGGCCAACTCTATACGCGGAATGGGAAAGGTATACCAACGCTCTTTTAAAAAAATGTTGACCACTATACTATCGCCCAATGTAGGGTACCAAGCAATGTCTTGAGTAACAAAAAGATTTGTGTTCCTTAATTTATTGGCTTCTTGCTCAAAAAAACTGTCGATACCCTCTACAGGAATATTAGCGCCTTCCTTAAAAGAAAGCTCTCTGATAATGATTTTTTCTTTGGTGATTTTATTACCAAAAATATTGATTTGGGCTATGGTAAGGCTATCTGTTTCAGGGGCTTGCTTACCTTGTGGATAAACAAAATAGAAGCTACTGCATACCAAAAATACTAAAAGCAGCTGCCGAAAGATAAAAAAATGGAAAGTGTTGTAATTCATCAATTAATTAATGTTGGGCGTGCTTTACCAAAGAATTTGCCCTGCTAAAAACCGAGCTTGCAATTTAAAAGATTAACAAGAAGGCAACACCTTTATTTCAGCAAATCTTATCTATCAACAAATTTATCTCAAAATCGATACGATGCAATGACTTAAAAAAGAGCTATCGCATATGCATTTAGAATCTATTGAACATTAAAATGGAAGCAGCTTGTTCCTTGTATGATAATTTAAATCAATGTGGGTCTTATTGCAGGCCTTGGCTTATCTTTCACTTTTTTTTATAATTTTGGAAAGAAGAAACACTAAAAAAAGATAAATATTCTATTCTAACGCATCTAGCTAATGAGTAGTAGCAGCTGTAAACTAAATGAACCTTAGGAACAAATTTATACAGAGACTGGCTGTTTTTCTAGCTGCGCTCAGTTGGCTAGTTCTCCTTGGCATTGGCTTAATAGAACAATATCGCTACTCCCACCTCAACATCTTAAAAGACTACACCCCAATTGTTATTGAAGGCGCTGTTCTGAACGGTTTTATAGTTTTTACCTATTTGGCCATATGGATCAGGGCACTAAGAGAAGAAGAGCAAGCCTTTCAGAACTTGATATGGCAGGTATTTCTTATGGGCATGGTCTGTACCATTTTTTCTGGCGTATTGGCCTTTGGCTCATCGCTGCTCGAGGTAAGCAGCGATGTGAGAAAACTGGTTCAGATTTTTAATTTTAAGGTAGATTTTGGCCTACTTACAGTATTTCTGCTCACTGCCTTTACCGCATGGAAGAGAATGATCCTATACGAAAAAACCCGCTTTGCCGTGGTGGTTTGGTTCGTTTTCGAAACGGCATTGTTGCTTTCTTTGGGCAGTCATTTTTTCCATCTTACCGAGTCTGAAATCATCATCAACACCACAAGAGCCCTATTTTTTATCTGGATCATGGTATTGAGTGTAAACTTAAAGTGGGTACCGCATTTAGTGTTCAACCAAAAAATTACCAGTGTTTTTCAATTATTGGTGGCATTATTTTGTTTAGCCTATTTTTTCGCCAACATTATTTCTTACTATGAGGATCCCGCCCTGCAAATAGAAGATTATTCCAAGAACATTTTTTACGCAGTCCTTTCTATTTTTATCATCGTTTATGGCATCAGTTCTTTGTTGGTCATTTTATTTAACCTGCCTACTTCGTCGGTATTTGAGAAGAAGTTAAAAGAACTATCCATTTTTCAAGAGTTGAGCAGCGAGATTACTGAGGGCAAAAACGACGTGCAGATTTATGAGATGCTGCTAGAAAGCTCAGCCTCATCGGTATCGGCAGATGCAGGCTGGTTAGAGATACCCGAGCAAGATATTTTAATGCTGCGCGATATTGAAAAAGATGCCTTAGAAGAAATCCAAAATGATATAGCACAGTCAGGTTTTAACAAGAGCAAGCCAAAAGTAATTAACAAGCGCAGGCTGTTGCCTTTCCAAACCAAATCTCAGTACAATTCTATTTTAGCCGTGCCCATAGAGTCAGGAGGGCAAAACATTGGTGTTCTCGTACTGCTAAAAAAATTGACCAATGCTTTTGATAATACCATGATCTCTATGGTAAATACTTTTTGTGCACAGGCGGGCATAGCTATACAAAATTTCGGGCTCATCTCTCAGGTGGTAGAGAGTGAGCGATATAAAAACGAGTTAGAAATTGCAAAACAAGTACAAGAGCGACTCTTACCTGAAAAGCTTCAGGTAAATGGCAAGTTTGAGTTTTTTGCCAAATCAAAACCCGCTACCGAAGTTGGAGGTGATTATTATGACCTGCATCAGATCAATGAATATGAGTATGTGGTAATCATTGCAGATGTAGCCGGTAAGGGT
>CAKZMZ010000103.1 GCA_937129345.1 uncultured Thalassovita sp.
AATCTGCTATATCGCCTAGTGTTGCGTAATTATCGCCATCAAATGCGAGAGCGTTACCGAATTTTCCCTCTACCATAGTTGGTGCCGGTATTTTTGGCGGCAAGCCTAAATTGACCATCACGGGGATATCAGGGCTAAGGTCGTTCTTGTAACTCTCCGCTTCTCTATTGTCGAAACCAACTTTAGCGACCAAACCTTTGGCCATTCTTTCTTCTATCTCTTTTGATATCAGACCACTTTGCAGCCAAGCTTCAAATTCAGGCGAAAATTCTGTTTCTTTTTGCTTTACTTTCCTTTCTAAGTCTGAAATCTCTGAGTTGATAAATGCAATGGTTTCTTCAAGCTCTTCGTCTTTTAAGAGTACAGCAGGTTCTGGAGCGAGATTATGGTAATTTACCCAACCTTTCTCAGAAATATTATTGAAAAAATCCATCAACTGGTAATACTCTTTTTGATAAAGCGGATCGTATTTATGATCGTGGCAGCGTGCACACTCCATAGTTACTCCCATAAACGCCGTGGAAAAAGTATTGACCCTATCTGCAGCATACTCGGTAAGGTATTCTTCTTCTATAATTCCACCTTCTTGCGTAATGGCGTGGTTGCGGTTAAAACCTGTGGCCAAAATCTGTTCGAATGTAGGCTCGGGCAACAAATCTCCTGCTAGTTGGTAGGTTACAAATTGATCATAAGGTAAGTTGTTATTGAAGGCATCTATAACCCAATCCCGCCAAGGCCACATGGTTCTTGGGCGATCATCTTGGTAGCCGTGCGAATCGGCATATCTTGCCACATCCAACCAAACAGAAGCCATGCGTTCTCCATAGGCGGGAGATGCCAACAGTCTATCCACTACTTTCTCAAAAGCATTCGGGCTGTCATCTTCTAAAAAAGTATCTATTTCTTCTAAAGTGGGTGGCAGACCGGTTATGTCAAAACTTACTCTTCGTATCAATTGCTCTTTGGTAGCCTTCTCTGCAGGCTCCAAATTATTTTCTTCCATTTTGGCCAAAACATACGCATCAATCGGATTTTGAACCCATTCATCTTCGCTTACTTTTGGCATCTCGGTTTTTTTGGGAGGAATAAAGGCCCAATGGTTTTCCCATTTAGCACCATCTTCAATCCATTTTATAATAACCTCTTTTTCGTATTCTGTAAGTGTAAGATTAGACTCAGGAGGAGGCATAACAATTTCTGGGTCATCTGAAATGATTCGGTGATACACTTCACTTTCTTTTAGCTCTCCGGCAATGATGGCAAAGCCTTTACTATCTTTTAAAGCGGCAAAAGCACCTTCTTCTGTATCTAGCCGCAGTCCTGCCTTGCGCCCGTTGTTGTCTGGCCCATGGCAAGCGTAACATTTGTCTGATAAAATAGGCTTTACATGAAAATTGAAACTCACCTTTTCTGGCACTTCCCTATTCTCTGCAGTATCTGCCTCTTGTTGGATGCAATAAGTGAGTAACAGTACACTTATAAAACTTAAAACTATGATTATTTTCCCTCGCATATTTCGTTTATCATTTCATATTTATCTCCAGTACTCGGTTTTACTAATGAAACCGACTAAAGTTATTCTATATAATTGGCAAAACCATATTTTCTAAATTTAATGATTTTTTTGCCTTATTTCCATATTTACGCTCTCGAACTATATTTTAAGCAGCTGTAAAAGTCCTTACTGCTTATGGGGTAAAAGCATATAGAATTTTAATAGCATTGAGTTCTTATCTTTGGCTAGAAAGTTCGCAATAAAACCAGTTTATGATATCCATAGTTATACCAGTACTTAACGAGGAGGCGCAAATCAAGCAAACATTAGATTTCACCACACAATTAAGCGGAAATTTTGAGATAATCGTAGTAGATGGCGGTAGCACAGATGGTACTAAATCTGTCGTAAAAAGCTTTTCTAATATATTGTTGGTCAATTCTCAAAAAGGTAGAGCCCACCAAATGAACACGGGGGCCAAGCAAGCCAAAGGGGAAATTCTACTTTTTTTACATGCCGATACAAGATTGCCTGAGAATGCCATAGAAACTATTGAGAAAAAAATGAGTCAAAACAATGTGGTCGGAGGTAGTTTTTCTCTGTGTTTTGATAGCCCACATCATTTATTGAGGTTTTATGCCAAGTTGAGTAAAATCAACCATTCCTTATTTACCTATGGCGACCATGCTATTTTTATAAAGAAATACTTCTTCGAGCAAATATCTGGCTACAAGGAAATCTCTATTATGGAAGATGTGGAGATACAATCTAGATTGAGAAAACGAGGAAAATTTATTAAGCTTTCCGAAACGGTGCTTACTTCTGCAAGGCGTTTTAAAGAAAATGGCACTACCAAGCAATTGGTGTTGGATGTGCTCATTTTGGTGCTTTACCATCTTGGAGTGTCTCCCAAAAATTTAAAAAAATGGTATCCGGATAACAAGCCTAAAACTGAGGCTTAAATTTTATCGAGTTGATAAAAGCAAATGAAATTTTTATGACTACAAAAAAGGTCTTTGGCGCACAGGCCTGTTAAAAACGCGCTTTTGAGAGCCTGAAAAGAGGATGTTCTGTAGGCCACTGATCACTGAAAAGTAAAATGCATAGTTAGAAGAAACTTGTTTACACAATCAACTCTCTAAACCTTATAGATCGCTCTACCATCCATCAATATTTTTTATGAATTTCATTAATGGTGTCTGCCCATTCTTTTAAAATGAAGCTTTCTTTATTAGGGTCATTATAAATGAGTTGCACATCGTATTGATCATCTAGGCTGTAGTACTTGGCCATGGCATCTTCGATGTCTTTGCCTTCTTGGTTTAGAGCAACCCACTTTTTCATATAAGCATCATAATCTTTTTTCTGGAAGGGTACAATGTATAGATTCTCACGCACAGGGCAATAAGGATAATGTGTTAGTATACTTCCATCTTTAAATGTTTCTTTCAACTTTTCGGCCTCTGAGTAGGTCATTTTACTATTGCTGATTAAAAAATTGTTTAGAATGCAAAATTAAAGACCACACCACTTTTTTTAAATCAT
>CAKZMZ010000104.1 GCA_937129345.1 uncultured Thalassovita sp.
AAATTTGAAACGGTGCGACCGTCGCTCGCTTCGCTCAAACACCAAATTTCCCAATAAGTAACGAAAATTAAAACTAGGGGTAGGAAATGTCGGTTCTAAGTAATCTGAAAAACTTCATTAACTTTTGTTTGCAATTGAGCGGAAATTAATCTATATTCATTTTGCGATTTAATCTAAAAGTGAAATGCAGTCCAAGTTAACCCATATTTTTTCTTTGTTTCTGCTCCTCAGTTTTTTGGCTGCTGGTTTTGTATCATTTAATGCAACAGCGCAAAGCACAGAGGCAGAAATAGAAAGTGAAATATACCTTCGGACATCAACCTTTTCACATGTACTAGCTAAAAAAGAGCGGGTAGTTGTACCCGATAATTCAAACTCAGCGAGACAAATTCTGATTTGCTCCATTGAGCAGTTCTCCTTGTCTGCTCAGATTGCCCATGCCATTAAAGGTAATAGCCTTTACCTTTTAAACAATTCTTTTCTGATTTAGGCCAATTTTTCCATAGTGATGCAATATGTTTCATGTTATGCTTAAGGCGAGCATGCTTACGTATATTCTTATTTTTTAATCAAAAAAGTCTAGTAAATATGGAAAATGAAAAAATGGCCTTTTATAAAGTAGTACTGTCTAATGTTAGGTTCGACTTTCAATTATTTGAAAAGGAATTGATTAAAGCAATGCGCAGGATTGAACCTGAACACCTAACCGAGTTTAAAAATTGGTGTATCCAAACATTCCCCAAATATCAAGATATTATCCAAGAAAATTACGTAGGATTCTCTAAGGGATATTATTATAGAATACAGAATCCTTCATATTTTCCGCTTCCAACCCATAATGTTGACTAACTAGCATTTGCCCAGAAGTACCTTTATTGGTATTTCTGGGGTTTCTTTCCCTGTTAAATTTTGGTTGTTCTCCTCGGCGGCCCCTGTAACTGATAGCTATTTCTTTCCCACTCTCTCCTCAAACTGAAACTTATACAATGAAGCTGGCTTGGCAGTTTGGTTCAGTTTTTCAGCATAGCCCCATTCAGAGTCTATTGCCTCGTCGTAATTTTTACCATCTCCGCCTTGTACAAAAATGCTTTGGTTGTATTTGCCCTTTAAGCCAACGATTACAGCGCCCGGCATGTCGGTCAGTTTAAAATCAGGCTTCCAAACATGGGATTTGTACGGTTCTGTAAGGCCTACTTGCCAGTTCCAAAAGGTGAGTGCCCTGCCATTGGCAGGAGGCAGGAGTTGAGGGCTTCCGCCGTGTTTAAAAACCCCACCTGTATGATTGTCTATTAAATTGTAAACTGCTTTGCCACCATGCATATCTATGGCAGATGGTTCCCCCGAAATACAGTTGTGGATTACATTGCCCGAAACATAGCCGCTTAAATTGTAGGAATGCATGTTAGTGGCAGCATCTAGCCTTGTCAGTAGATTTCTTGTACTTGCTCTAGAAAGTACAAAGCCATTGTGCCCGCGGTTGCCTTCGATACGGCAACGAATTACCGTGCAATTTTTTGAATTGCCCAAACCCGTAGCTACCGAAGCACCATCGTGGATGATATTCTGTACCCAGCCATTGTATGCCCAATTGAGCTTGATGTGGTCCCAACCGTTATCATGCGTGGGGTTTAAATGGTGTTGAAAGGTTTCCTTCCAATTGGTGCGCATAATAAAACCGGCAACGGCCACTTCTTCAATCAATGCGGGTATTTCCCAAAGTTTGGGCGACCATTCTTCTTTTAGTTCCCATAATATTGGTGCATCTATGGTAATTACATTTCCCTTTATTTCTTTAATAGTAACCATTTGTTGGATATGGTACTTGCTACTGCCTTCCGTTTCGAAATTACGCTTACCTATTTTTCTTCTTGGATAAAAAATATCATATACTAAGGAAGAATCCTCGTCTTGCATGGTGAGTAAATAGGTGTTGCCCACTTGTAATTTTGTGGCATCATCTACCTTAAATTCTTGCGAGAATAAAGAGGCAGGGGCTAAGTTGGCCACTTGTAACTCTGTATGCTCGCCCGGGTGCCAAGCACTATCTAGAGGGTACTTGCTAAAAGAGAAAAAAGAGGGGTAAAGACCCGCCAGCCATTTTTTGCTCTTGTCAGGATAATCGGAGCCATGGTGATCGTGCAAAATAGTGCCTTGTAAGTAATCGCCCTTCCCAAGAATAACTATGTTTGAGTGGCGGATCTGCACAAAACGCTCAGTGGTTTCCACATCAAAATCGTACACCCCTTTTTCA
>CAKZMZ010000105.1 GCA_937129345.1 uncultured Thalassovita sp.
GGAATAAGCACGAAAATATTGGCGTCGTACTGAAAAGCCTTGAGTTGCCTGGGTTCTAAGTTTTGGTTTAAAACTTCTAGCAAGGGGGTCTCTTCGTATTCACCTTGGATTTTAGCGCCCTTAAGCCAAGTCGGATTGTAGAAAATCTTTAGCTTAAACCTCGTCTGGTTTTCCTCAATAAAATCAATAAAGGTGGTATCATAAGTGCCCGAAACCGGAAAAGATGGCGTAGTCTGACCAAAAGCAGCTAGTTTAATCAATACAAATGAGCCTAGGAGTAGTATTCGCAATATCATTCAATAAGGATTTTACTTACCTGCTGAAATAATATTTTGCTGTAAGCTAGTAGCTGGGCTTCCTATCTTGTTTGATTGCAAAATAGTTTCAGTTTATTATGGGTGAAAATTAGTCAAAATATCTGAATCGGCACATGATATATAACAATAAATTCACCCAATATGGGGGGTGTTTATTCGGTACGGTAAAATACTAAAAATAAAAAAGCCACACCTTTCGGCGTGGCCCAGTATAGATGGGAATCTAACTCTTGTTACGCTACAGGCTGAGACTGTAGGTTTTTATTTAATATTTTTTGATATAGCTCCATAGAATGGTCGGCAACGTCGTCTATGCCTTTGTCTTTAAAGGTTTCTATTCTGCCTTTTATGCGGTCGGTAAAACCGAACCACCAAGAAAGCTCTTGATCAAGGTGTAATTGGGCATCGCTATCTAAATAAATGTGGGTACCGATGTGGCTGTAACCGATAGAGCGCATTGGCACGCGTGTAACAATATCGCAGTTGTTTACGACTCTAAAAGTTCTGGACTTAAAACGCATATTAAACTTTGCGGCAAAATCATCATCGCCAACGCGGGGTTGGCCAAAGGTATAAAGCCCATTTACATGTAATTTGGCATCTTGCAAAAAGGCGGTGCCTAGCGTAGCCAAGGCTGCGCCTAAGCTATGCCCGGTTACCCAAAGGTTTTGATTCTTGCTTCTTACTTCTTTTACATAAGCACACACATCATCTATCACTAATTTAACTGCCTCGTAAAAACCGGTGTGCACCTTGCCAAATTTAGTTTCTGTAAAAGTCACTTTAAGGTCGGTAATGATATCTTCCATTTTATCGGCCTCAGTACCTCTAAAAGAAACTATAATATTTTTATCGTTGGCAGCCACAAAAGCCTGTGTACCTGCCTTATCGAAATACTTAAATTTTTTGTAGCTGGCTACTTTAACTTCGGTGTCTACACTGTCCCAATCGGCATAAACTAAATTGGCAGCTTTTGCAAGTGAATTCGCGTTTGTAAGTTGAAAACCGTAGGCGTTGCTAATTTTATCCATCTTAAGCGTATTTTGATAATTTTCTTAAGATGGTTTTTGCCAAAATGCTGCCTTAGCATTATGGTTTCGATAGTGAATACATACTTTTTACATGATGAAAGGAAAAACGCTTTTTTTATCTTTAAAAAGTCTCAAAGGCATCATTTACTGCTTTTTTTGCTAAGGAGCATCCAATTTTGGGAGTGTAAATTGTTGTAATAAATCTTTGATGTGGACTATGCTATCGGGCTCAACATTGAGTAGAACGGCTATTTTACGTAAAAGCAGCGTTTTGCCGTTTTTCTTTTCTTTCCAGGCCTTTACAGCGGGGGCTGCTTGCGATTTAGAAAGTTTTTGTGTTTGGTCATCCTTGATCAAAGTATGATGTAAAAAAGTATTTTCTGCAAAGCTGTTTAGCCTTAAAAGCTTGGCTAAGTGGATTTGCACGGCTGTAGAGTCTAATAGATCTTCGCCTCTTACAATGGTATTGATGTTGAAATGAGTATCATCGGCAATGGAGGCTATTTGGTAGGCGGGTAGCCCGTCTTTTCTTTTTAGCACCGGGTAGCGCATTTGTTGCCAAAGGTTTCTGTTAACGCTGCCCCGTAGCGTGTCTTTAAAAGTTACGGTAAAGTCTTTATTATGTAAAAGCCTCCAAGCAGTATTGGTTTGGGTGGCATCTATATTTTTTTGGATGCAAGAACCGGGGTATTGCCCATCTTCTGAGGTGGCTTTGATTTGTGCCCTTGAGCAAGTACAGTAAAAAAGATGCTGTTCGCTTTCGAGTCTTTCTAATAACTTTTCATACAAGTCTAATCGCTTGTGTTGAGAGTGGTTTTTCAGAAAATCATCAGTGCCTGAAGGCCCCTCATCATAGTCCATTCCCAGCCAATCTAAAGTGCGGAAAACATCATCTATATATTTATTGCGTACGCGTGCCTTGTCTAAATCGTCTATCCTCAATAAAATGCGGCCATTCTGTTGTTTGGCAAACAACCAAGTGAGTACAAAAGAATAAACATTGCCCAAGTGTAGGTAACCACTTGGGGTAGGGGCTATTCTCGTTTTTAGCATACTTAGTAGGTAAGCTCGGGATCAATTAGAATATCTACATCAAAAAACTCCCCATCTATAACTGTAATAGGCCCTACATTGCCAAATGCATCTTTTTCTGTGGCATAGTAGCCGCCATCATAAGCGACAAGTAATGAATATTTACCAGCGGGCAATGCCAATACAAAAGAACCATTAGGATTGGTAACGATTCTCCTCACCAATTTGGCTTGGATGTTTTTGTAGATATTGCCGCTGCTTTGGGCGCTATTGGCCATAAATTGTTCAAATACGTAGATTTCTCGCCTTTCTCTTATAGGGCGATCCGCACTGGGATCAGCTACGGCAACGCTTCCTTTAATTCCCTCTAAGCTAGTATCAACACCATAATTGGGTAAATCGCTAGATTTACAAGAGAATAAAAACAGTAAAGTACTTATGATAATGGCTTTTCTCATAACGATAGCTTTTTTTCATTAAGTTGTAAATGTTAAATTAAAAAGCAAGTATTCTTAATGAATTATTTTTGTCTTGACCTTGCGTTTGTTTCACGTGTTTTTGAGATAGCACAGAATTTTTGCTGCTTATAGTAGTTATTCCTAGTGTAAGATTTTTTCAACTATGTATTATCAGATAGACTTTTCATATAGTTTAAATGGGGATTTGGCAAAAGAGGTTACAGGAGCTGGATCCACAAAAAAACAAGCACTTAAAACATTGAGCGACAAGCTTGTAAATTTTTTACAAGAAGATAGTGGGGCAAATGCTCTACTAGACAATGAGCGTTTGACTTGTTTGCAGATCAATTGGGATACAAAACTAGAAGAACATATACTCAATGAGCTTGAACAAGTATTACACAAGGCTTATCCACAGGTGCTTTTCCTAATTGTTCCACCCAATTACATCAATCAGAAAAAAATCAACACCAATTTTGCGGGTAACTATTTAAGAAAAGAGACACAAGTAGAGACTTACCGTGTTAGAGAGGCTGAGCAACTTTATGCTTTTCTTAAAAAGAATAGAGTAGTGGTATTGGAAGAAAAGGAAGGATGTGAGCATAGAGGAACTATTGGTGTGGCCATAGAAGAATGGCAAAAAGAAGAAAAACGCATACTGCCATTGTTTTTTAATGAGCAATTGCAGTCTTACCACGAAGCTTTTGCAGCAATCTATTCTTTTTTAACGGAAATTTATGATACAGCAGGCCTAAAAGAGCAGCTGGAACTACTTAAGACTACTCAAGAAAAATTAGATTTACTGACCTCTATGTTACACGAGCACTGCCAGCCTGTGTTCATTTTCGAAAATATTTCTCCTTGGTTCGATGCCACAGGAAAACCCTATTATCCTTACAGAGATGTAACAGATTGGCTGTACAAGCTAGCCGGTAACGGGGGCGAATACCTGATCATCACTACCAAGAACATTGCAGGAGAAATCGCGAGGCTTCCGCGCTATTTAACTTCAAATAAAAACTTTAGCGATTATAAAAGTAGGCTTTTTGCCATTTTACAGGATTTTAAAAGCAATGACGAAACGCTTATTTCCAATGCTGATCTAAAGATTTTTTACGAAATAACCGACGGAAGCGAAGTAGCTTTGGACTTAGGTGTTTGGCTGCACTTAAATCAACGAGTTTCGTTAAAATTGCTAATAGCGAATCTTAAAAAATATGAGAAGTGCATTAGACTAAAGCATTTTTTTCAAGAGGTTATGCCTTTTCTCCCTGAGTCACTGTTGTCTATTTATCAGCTTTTGTCGGCATTTCAGGTTCCCGTTAGTGTAGATGCCTTTCACGAATTTTTACCTGAGTTAGGCAAAGAAGAAATTACTTCTTTGTGTAATGAGGCCGCCCTTATTGTAAAGTATCAAGATTCGGAAAAGCAACTGCATTATTGTTTACATCCGGCTTGTAGGGCATTTTTTAGTAAGGTTGGATCAATTAAAGTGGAATATAAAGCCTTAGCAGATTGGCACGCCTCCCAATTGAATGAACCACAAAGAGGATTGGCACATTTAAAAGAAGCCTACCGGCACTACAACCTTTGCGAGGATAAGAAAGGCATCTTAGATACAGGCGCTGCGCTCAATATGCATTATTTTAAGGCGGGCAATTTACCTGTATCGCACCATTATGGTATTGCTTGCTACCAAAAATTTGAGGGAGATTTACCGCAATCTATCTTAAATTGCTTGGGTTTGGTGTTTAGGAAGTACAAGAAAGCAGAAGAAGCTTTGTTTTTCTTTAAAATCTTACATGAAAAACAGGAGGGGGAAACACCGAATAAAAAGCATGTTAAGGTGCTTAACTACTTAAGTATGCTCTCTTTTGAGCTAGAAAAAAGGCAGGATTACGTTCAATACGGTCTTAAGGCTTACAAATTGGCTTTAGAACTTAAAGAGACCAAAGAGGTGTACATGTTAGGCATGACCCTAGGTCGGTTTCTGTATGTGGCAGGTAAGAAAGAAGGCGGTTTAAAGATGATGCAGCAAAGTTATCAGATAGGAGTGAGTAAAGGATATGCCGATGTGGGTGTGCTTGAGATGTTTCTAAGAAGTATGGGTGAAATGTAACGAAAAAGGAAATGACAGCCAAAATGACTGCCATTTCACATATCTACATGTTAACTAAATGTATTCTGGCTAAATTTAATAGAAAAAATTGATTTTTATATTTTTTCTTACGTTTATCGCTAAAATCTGTAAGAATAGAACTTTTTGCGTCCTTCGTCATCTAAAAACGCTAAAACAACCCTACCTCGTATTTTAACCAATATCTCCTCTAGATCTTCGGGGCTGTCAATCATGTAATTATTGATTGAAAGAATAATGAAATCTTCTTCTAGATCCATGTTGTAAATAAGTCCGCCTCTTTCTACGCTACCAATGCGTATGCCGCTTTCTATCCCAAGTCTGTTTCGTTCAAGTTTGGGCACGACCTCAAAAGTAGCTCCGATTTTTTCTGCATTGTAAACGATTTTTTTTACTATACCTGTAGTGCCCTCTATATTGGTGAGCACCACTTCTTTGCTCACGGTTTTATTATCTCGCTTGTATTTTACGCTTATTTTGTCACCGGGCTTGTGGTAGCTCAAAACCTCATCATAGTCGGCTTTGGTATTGATGGTAAAGTCATCCATCTGTATGATGATGTCTCCTTTTCTCAGGCCTGCTTTATCTGCTGCACCGCCATCTTCAATGAGCGAGACCGCAACTCCTTCAAGGTCTTTTGTGCCTAATCTATTGGATAGGTCTTCATCTACCTCAACAACTTCTACCCCCATAAAGGCTTTTTGTACTTCTCCATATTTTATGAAATCATTCACAATTTTGCTAACAATATCAGAAGGAACGGCAAAACCATAACCTGCATAAGAGCCCGTTTTTGATAAAATTGCCGTGTTAATGCCCACCAATTCGCCCTTCATATTGACCAAGGCACCCCCGCTATTGCCGGGATTGATCGCAGCATCTGTTTGTATAAAAGACTCTATAGGGAAGATGTCTTCCAGTATATTGATCCTTCTGCCTTTGGCACTTACAATGCCCGCTGTAACTGTAGAATTTAGGTTAAAGGGATTGCCAACGGCCAATACCCAATCGCCAACATCAAGTGTTCTTGAGCTAGCTACTTTTATGTGTGGTAAATCTTTTGCCTCAATTTTAAGTAAGGCAAGGTCTGTAGAGGGATCGGTTCCTATAAGTTGTGCCTCGTAAGTTTTTTTGTTATAAATCACTTCAATCTTGTTGGCATCGTCTATTACATGGTTGTTGGTAACGATGTAGCCATCTGCTGTAAAAATCACTCCTGAGCCAGAGCCCATAACTTGCCTGCCGTTTCCTCTATTGTTAAAAAACAAGTCGAACCAGCTATACCTTTCGTACTCTTGACCAGAAATTGTTCTGATGTATACTACACATTGCGTACTTACCTCAGAGGCTTCTGAGAAATCCTCTAGGTCAGTTACGGCACTTCTCGAGGGTTTTGCATAGGTGACTGCCGTTTGATCTTCTGCAGAGCTATCATTAGAGGTAAAGCTTACCAGTGTTTCTTTCTCATTTTCTGGTAAAAGGTAAGTGTTGAAATTGGCAGCATTGATCGAGAACAAATAGGCTCCCAAGAAACCACAAGAGAGGCTGATAAATATATTTAAAAAAATCTGTTTCATTTTTTTAAGAGTTCAGTTGAGAAATAGGCTTAACCTTCTTTAATAATAACAAAAACTTTTCATTTTGAATTTTGGGTGAGAAAAATGAAATTTTGGCAGGCTACTGTACATTATAAAGTATAAATTTTCAGAATGGGTAATGAAAAATTCAGTTGTATGAATTATATAAAAATAAACAAGCCCACGGCTTTAAGTTCGGGACTTAAATCGTGGGCTTGATAAAAAAGTGGAAACTGAACCTTACTATGCGAGTGCTTCTTTTACCTTTTCTGCAGCATCTTTTAATAAAATGGCAGACATTACTTCAAGTCCAGATTCATCTATGATTTCCTTGGCTTCCTCTGCGTTGGTACCTTGTAACCTTACAATAATCGGTATATCTATGTTACCGATGTTTTTGTAAGCTTCTACCACGCCCTTGGCAACACGATCACATCTTACAATTCCCCCAAACACATTAATAAGAATGGCTTTTACATTGGGGTCTTTTAATATGATCCTAAATCCATTTTCTACGGTTTCGGCATTGGCTGCACCGCCTACGTCCAAAAAGTTGGCTGGATCTCCTCCTGAAAGTTTGATCATGTCCATAGTGGCCATGGCAAGACCTGCCCCATTTACCATGCAACCTACGTTGCCGTCAAGTTTTACATAGTTAAGGTGGTATTTGCCAGCTTCAACTTCTGTGGGGTCTTCTTCTCTGATGTCGCGCATATCGGCCAAAGCTTTTTGGCGGTAAAGCGCGTTGTCATCAATATTTACCTTAGAGTCTACCGCAATGATTTTGTCATCAGAAGTTTTTAGTACAGGATTGATTTCGAAAAGCGAAGAATCTGTACCTTCATAAGCTTTGTAAAGCGCCATTACGAATTTTACCATTTGCTTAAAGGCTTGTCCGCTCAAACCTAGGTTAAAAGCGATTTTTCTTGCCTGAAAACCTTGAATGCCCACTCTTGGGTCAATTTCCTCAAATAAGATTTTCTTCTCGCCTTCAGGTCTTTTTTTGTCTTCTTCCGCAACGGCTTCAATGTCCATTCCACCCTCTGTAGAATACATAATGGTGTTTCTGCCTGTTTGGCGATCAAGCAATACACTAACGTAGTACTCTTCAGGCTCGCTATCGCCAGGGTAATACACATCTTGAGCAATCAGTACTGAGTTTACTTTTTTGCCCTCTTCACCTGTTTGGTGGGTTACCAAAGTACCCCCTAAAATATCCTTTACTTTTGGTGCTACTTCTTCTAGACTTTTTGCTAAGACCACTCCATTAGAGCCAGTTTCCTTTATTTTACCTTTTCCTCTACCACCAGCGTGAATTTGAGCTTTGATCACCCACCAACTAGTACCGGTTTCGGCAGATAGTTTTTTGGCGGCTTCTTCTGCCTCCTCGGGTGAATTGGCCAATATGGCCTCTTGTATACTTACTCCGTAACCTTTTAATGTTTCTTTTGCCTGATACTCGTGTATATTCATCTTGTTAAGATTGGAAGATTTAATGTAAAAAAGTTTGAAATTTTATTTAAAACCTGCTTGTCAATAGCTTATTATCAATGCTGCCAAAGATAGGTAAAAACTGTCTTTTAGCGAGAATATCTGTTGCTTTTATGTAATAACGATATAAAGTTTTTATCTGTTAATGGATGGTAGATTAAGTTTTTGGTGCTAATTGCCATATCCGAAGTAGAGAGTAAAAGTAATTTTTTGTTTTTGACTACTCGTTGTAAATTTGAAATATGAAAGGAGCGAATAATACGTATTTTGGATCTGTAAAAGAAGCTTTAAAGACTACCTTATCAGGGGCCAAGCTTACCGTAAAGCATTTAAAGGATGCGGTTGCCAAAGAGCGTAGAGAGGCAACCACTGCAGACGATAAAAATTATTTCTTAAAGAATGAAGGTATAGTTACCCTGCAATATCCTAAAGAACAAATTCCCGTACCTGACAATGGTCGCTATAAGCTACACAATGAGATGGACGACTGCATAGTTTGTGACAAGTGTGCCAAAGTATGTCCTGTAAACTGTATAGATATCGAGCCAATTAAATCGGCTGAAACCATTGGTGAAACCTCAGACGGCACGCCCAAGAGATTATATGCTGCCAAATTTGATATAGACATGGCCAAGTGCTGTTTTTGTGGACTTTGTACTACCGTGTGTCCTACGGAGTGCCTCACCATGACCAAAGACTACGACTTTAGCACTTTTGATGTAACCGAAATGAATTTCGGCTTTGCCACGCTCACGGCAGAAGAGGCCCAAGAAAAAAGAGCTGCTTATGAAGCAGTCCAAGAGGCTAAAAAACTGCAATCTACTACATCAACAGAACGTACTTCTAAAAAACCGGCACTTAAAAAGGCAGTGAGACCCGTAGCTAAAAAATCTACAGAAAGTGAAACGGGGGAAACATCAATACCTAAACCAGCCTTTAAGCCTAAGATAAAGGCAAAACCTGTGGCTAAGAAAGCAGCAAAGGAGGATACCGGAGACAAGCCTAAGCCAGTTTTTAGGCCCAAAATGAAAACCAAACCTGTTGTAAAAAAACAAGCTGATTACGACGAGACCAAGCCGGGTGAAAAAGCAAAGCCTGTCTATAAGCCAAAAGTAAAACCAGTAGTTAAGGCTAAAAAATCTACAGAAGAGCCTGCCGAAAAAACAGATAAGCCCAGGCCTAAAGTAAGGCCTGTGGGCAAAAAATCTACAAGACCGGAGTCAGAGGATAAGCCCAAGTACCGCCCAAAAATGAAAGGCAGGGTTAAACCTGTGATAAAAAAGAAAAGTGAGGGCAACAAAGACAACTCTACAGAAAAAGATGATTGAATACGCATTTTTCTTTTTATTTACAGCCTTAACAGTAGTGCCAGTCATTTTTATTCTGCTGAGTAAGCAGATTCTCTATATAGCCTTTGCCCTGATGATCAGTTTTTTTGGTGTTGCAGGCCTGTATGTTTTTGCCGGGGCAGAATTTGTTGCCGTTACTCAAATCATGATTTATCTAGGAGGCGTGCTCGTTTTGCTTTTATTTGGCATTATGTTTACCAAGCGGGGCAATACCAAGTTGCTCGTATCTGAAAATAGGGGTGTATGGGGGGGGAGTCTACTGGCATTGGCCATATTTTCAGGTATGTGTTGGGTATTTGGCCAAGTATCGATTCCTACAAATGCATCGGCTGCACATGCAATGAGTTCTGCCTTAAGAGAAGATAATATTCGCACCTTGGGCATTGCTTTAATGACGGAACATGTTGTTGCTTTTGAACTAGCCGGCGTTTTACTCTTGGCAGCTTTAATTGGTGCAGCTTTTATAGCAGGCAAAAAAACGACCCCCACCGATAACGGTGAGGGTTAAAGAGAATTTGCTGTTCGAGATTTCCTGTTCACGAACAGCCGATAAAAACTACGAGCAATAATCTACCAGCTACCACCCACCTACAACTTTTTCAACAGCGCTTTCATAGAAACACGTTCTTCTAACCACTTATTTACTTGGCTAATGCTTATGCGTTCTTGGTCGGTACTGTCTCTCTCTCTTACAGTTACGGTATCATCTTCTAAAGTCTGATGGTCTACCGTAAAACAGAATGGTGTGCCAATCAAATCTTGTCGGGTGTAGCGCTTACCAATGGCTGCTTGTTCCTCATAAATCACTTTGTAATCGAACTTCAAGTCATCAAACAACTGCATGGCTTTTTCGGGCAGTCCATCTTTTTTGGTTAAAGGAAGAATGGCCGCTTTTACAGGAGCCAAAGCAGGGTTAAACTTCAGGTAAGTTCGCATTTTCTTTTTATCGCCTTCACCATACTCTTCTTCGGTAAATGCATCGCACAAAGTCATTAAGAAAAGTCGATCGGCACCAATAGAGGTCTCTACCACATAAGGAATGTAGTTGCCAGCCTCTGGGTCATGGTATTGCTGTTTTTTCTTAGAATATTCTTGGTGTTTGGCCAAATCAAAATCAGTTCTTGAGTGTATGCCTTCTACTTCTTTAAAACCAAAGGGGAATTGATATTCAATATCTGCCGCAGCATTGGCATAATGCGCTAATTTATCATGGTCATGGAAACGCAATCTGCCTTCTTGTAAGCCTAAAAGGTTGTGCCATTGCATCCTTTTTTCTTTCCACGATTCATACCATTCCATTTCGGTACCGGGTTTTACGAAAAACTGCATTTCCATTTGCTCAAACTCACGCATCCTAAAAGTAAATTGGCGGGCAATGATCTCGTTCCTAAAGGCCTTACCGATTTGTGCGATACCAAAAGGTACTTTTTGCCTTGCCGATTTTTGTACGTTCAAGAAGTTTACGAAAATACCTTGTGCAGTTTCTGGTCTTAGGTAAATGGTACTTGAGGCATCTGCCACAGCCCCCGTTTGGGTAGAGAACATGAGGTTAAATTGGCGTACTTCTGTCCAGTTGGTTGTGCCAGATGTGGGGCAGCTAATTCCTTCGTCAATAATAAGTTCTCGTACTGCTGCTAAATCTTCTGCTTCTAGCAGGCGGTTCATGTCTTTAATGAGCCTCTCGGCCTTTTCATGGTGGCCAAGTTTTTCATATTCTGCTGCTTTATCTTCAATTAGGTTATCTGCTCGATAGCGTTTGTTTGAGTCCTTATTGTCTATCATAGGATCATTAAAGCTATCTATGTGGCCGGAGGCTTTCCAGGTAGTTGGATGCATAAAGATGGATGCATCGATGCCTACAATGTTGCTATGCAGCTGGGTCATGGCGCGCCACCAGAATTCTTTTAGATTGTTTTTGAGTTCTACGCCATTAGAACCATAATCATAAACTGCTTGGAGGCCATCGTAAATTTCGCTTGAAGGGAACACAAAGCCATACTCTTTAGCATGGGCAATGATTTTGGGTAACAAAGGGTTTTCCTGTTTTTTGTTTTTAGACATTACAATCGCTTTATTATTTGGTCGCAAAGTTAAAGGAAGTATGTAATTTCATCATCATTCATTAAAAATTTATGTAATACAAAAAAAAAAGTCTATCCTCAAGAAAGAAGATAGACTTTTACGATATTAGATTTAGAAAATTACTTTGCTTGCTCGGCCATTTGTTTTGGACTGCTGCCGGTTATTTTTTCCCCCGCGCAGGCAAGTGAACCGATCTCAGAAACCGAACGCCGTTACCCCGACCCGATCAGCCTGGACATCCCGCACGTTTCGACCGACGAGTCGGTCAAGCTCGACTATCCGATTGTCT
>CAKZMZ010000106.1 GCA_937129345.1 uncultured Thalassovita sp.
TGGAATGGATGTTTTGGGATTCTGCTTACCGCATGGAAAAGTGGCCGATTTAATAGCGCAGTCTAGCCAAGACATTCCGGCAGGTGCGGTGGCTACCAACTCAGGCGAGATACTTTTACGCATGCAAGAGCGAAAGCAATGGGCGCGTGAGTTTGGCGAAATCAATATAGCCTCTTCTAGTTCGGGCGCTCAAATTAAGCTGAGTGATATTGCTACCATTACAGATGGTTTTGAGGAAACGGGTTTTCATGGGCAATTCAATAAAACACCGGCTGTAAACATGGAAATCTTTAGGGTAGGCGACCAATCTCCCTTAGACATAGAAGAAATCGTAAACAACATTCTAGAAGATTTTCAACTATTGCCGGGCGTAAAATACCGCATAGATAGCAACCGTGCAGAAGATTACCGAGAAAGGCTTACTTTGCTCACAGAGAATGGGCTAATGGCAGTGGTCATCGTTATGTTTATCCTTGCCCTGTTTTTAGAATACCGGCTCGCCTTTTGGGTAATGATCGGTATGGTCATTTCTTTTATTGGAGGCATAACACTACTGCCCATTTTTGGTATAAGCGTAAACATGATCTCTATGTTTGGCTTTTTGGTAGTATTGGGCATTGTTGTAGATGATGCCATAGTGGTAGGCGAAAATGTGTATGAGTATAGAGAAAAGGGATATGGAATTATGCAAGCTGCCATACAAGGTACTAAAGATGTAGCCAGACCCGTGTTTTTCAGTATCCTAACCACCGTAATCGCTTTTGTCCCCTTACTTTTTATCCCCGGTGAAACAGGAAAATTCTGGCTTCCCTTGCCCGCAGTGGTCATTGTCATACTTACCGTATCTCTCGTAGAAGCGCTTTTTATTCTGCCTTCTCACTTAGGACACATCAAAAAGAAGAAGAAAAAAGGATTGGTACTTAAGCTAGAAATTGCTCAAGAGAAATTTGCCAAAGGCTTTAACCGCTTTATTAATAATTATTACGCACCTTTTTTAGATAAATGCCTTGAGTTTAGATACATTACTTTAAGCATTGCTTTTGCACTTTTGATGGTGGTAGGAGGCTATGGCATTAGCGACCATATGGGTATGATTTTGATGCCCCAAGTGGCTGCCGATGAAATTGAGGCAGGCATTAGATTGCCCGTAGGGACCACGCCAGATCAAGCTGCCGCTGTTGCAGAAGAAGTTACCGCTGCCACACAAAAAATGTTCGATGAACACAACCTGTACGAAGTGGCCGAAGGTGTAAAAACCAATGTACGTGGTCAAAACTTCATAGATGTAGAAATTGTAATGTTGCCACCTGACGAAAGAGACGTAACAGCTGCAGAAGTTATAGAACTTTGGCGAGATAACATTGGAGATATAAGAGGGGTGGATCAAATTACCTTTGAGGCAGAAAGAGGCCCCGGCGGGGCAAGGCAAGACATTAGCATTGATTTGAGCCATCCTGACATAAACGTATTGGAGCAAGCAAGCCAAGATTTTTTAAAAACTATGCAAGCTTATGAAAATACCAGAGATGTAAGCGACAATTACAACAAAGGCAAAATGCAATATGATTTTAAACTTTTGTCAGAAGGTCGCAACCTCGGGTTAACTTCTAACCAAGTTGGGCAGCAAGTGCGCAATGCCTTTTTTGGTGCTTTGGCCATGCGGCAGCTACGCGGCAATAATGAAGTAGAAATAAGGGTAAAGCTCCCTCTCGAGGAACGAAAAGACATCGGTAATTTGGAGGATTTTATCATTCGCACACAAGACAGTATAGAAGTGCCTTTGTTAGATGTGGTAAAAGTTGATGTAAAAGAGGCCTTTACTTCTATAAATAGGCGAGATGGACAGAGAGTGGTCAACATTGGTATGGATGTAGAGCCCTCTAATGCAGTAACTAGAGTATTGGCCTCGATCAACGAAAAAGAATTGCCACAGCTAAGGGCAGACTATCCCGGGCTTATTTGGACGTTTGAAGGCAGCCAGGCCGATATGCGTGAGTCTACCAGTTCTTTATGGGGAACATTTACTATGGCGCTCTTGATCATTTACGGCTTGCTAGCACTCGCTTTTGGCAATTACTCGCAACCTATTATTGTCATGACGGCCATTCCATTTGGAATTGTAGGTGCGGTGATTGGCCACATCATATTAGGCTATGATCTATCATTGGTGAGTTTAATGGGTATGATTGCCCTCTCAGGTGTGGTAGTGAATGACTCCTTGATCATGATTGACTACGCCAATAACATAAGAAAAAACAAGAGTATCTATGATGCCATACACGAAGCGGGTTTGCGTAGGTTTAGACCTATCATGCTTACCACTTTAACCACCTTTGGCGGGCTTACACCCATTATCTTAGAAAAATCTAGCCAAGCCTTTTATCTTATACCCATGGCCATTTCTCTTGGATTTGGAATTGTGTTTGCCACATCCATTATCTTAGTTATTGTGCCATGCATTTATTTGGTTTTAGAAGATATACGTTTGCTTACAGTAAAAGGCAATACTGTAAAGGAGCAAGAAGTATATTAAATGGTTAATAAGTTTATTGAGGTATTTTTTCTCGATGTACATGCTTGTCTAAGAATTCCTTTTTAGCATCATTATAATCTTTTACAGCGCCTATGCGAGAAAGTGTGTAAATATACACCCAAGCCAAATCTAGTTGATAAGGGAGAAAGCCTGCTCTTGCACTTTTGGGATATAAGTGATGGTTATTATGCCATTCTCCTGAGAAAAGGCCAGGTCTTAATTGATTGATAGACAGATTACTACGATCGTAGTCTATACCGTCTACATGTTTTTCTTCTCCATTGCCATGGCCTGTGTAATTAAATGCCCTTACAAGCACAAACCAAAAAAGAGCCGCTGAAAACATGGCACATGCTAGGCCGTGCCCACCAAGCAAATAAAAGGTGCCATACCAAAAAATCCAATTGAGTAAATGAGTTGCAACAGCATAAAAAGGGTTGGTTACTGTGCCCCATTTTTTGTATTGAGCGTACGTGTTTAGTTTAATTCCTGTATGTTTTAAATAAGCAGAAACCTTTTTATAATCACTACCATCAAGCGTTCGAGATATATTTTGATGGTTTACATCAGCCAACATGCAATACCAAAACCCACCTCTTGCATTGTATGGATCACCGGGTAAATCTGAGAGTGCGTGGTGCACATGGTGAGAAACCACATAAATCTCTTCAGGAACGGTTTTTATCACTAAATTTTGTGTGAGGAATTTCCAAAAAGGATGGCTGAAATTATAGGACTTGTGCGTACAATATCTATGAAACCAAATAGTACCATGTACACTTGTAATAATTAATCCATAAAGTACTGCTACAGCAAAAAGCTTTATGCTAAAGAACCAAGCAGCAAACATAAACACGAATGGCAACAAAGCTAAGATAATGCTCCAACTAAAAAATGGCAGCCATTTTTTTCGGCTGTCAAATATGTTTACGTTGTTTAAAGCTTCTTTAAATAATGTTTTATGAGACGGGATTACAAACTTATTATTTTCATCTTTCCAGCCGTAGCTAGGGGTATTCAATACTCTATTGATAAATGCCATTAAATTTTACTTTTACTGTTACTTTTATTTTCGCAGCTCCAATCTGTAATAGAAAATTATCTTTTCAAATAAAATTGAAAAACAATTGTGGGGCGTGATTATTCTCACAATTGCTTTAATCAAATAAGTAGAGTAAAATACAACTACAAATGACAGCTTCTCAAATATAGTCTATATAAGTGAGTTTCTTTTAGATTTAAGGCTCAAATATATTTTTAAGCTTGTTTTGCATTATTCTCAAACAGTGTATAGTTTCATCTATCCTTATTGAATAAACAACTTTATCTATCATGATTACCAAATCTGTCTTTTTAGCCGAAATCACCAATCTAGAGTTAGAAAAATTTTTAGAGCAGCATCACACAGTTTACATTCCCGTTGGCGCTACAGAGCAACATGGCCCACACTCACCGGTAAGCACAGATGTGCTCATTCCACAAGAAATTGCAAAGAGAGTTGCCGAGCAAGAAGGCAATGCTTTAGTGGCTCCTGCATTGCCATATACTTTGTCTTATCCGCACAAAGGTTTTGCCTGCGAGTTTAGCTTAAGCATAGAAACGTTTATGGCAACTGTAAAAGAACTGGCCATTTCTTTTGCCAAAGCAGGATTTAAAAGGATTGTTTTTTTAAACGGTCATTACGATAATACCTACGCCATAGCCTATGCTTGTGCCCAAGCTGCAGAGCACTTACCTGAAGGAGCAAAAGCTTTCCCTTTTAACCATTGGGATGGCTTAAAGCCCGAACAATTGGCACAAACTACAGAAGAAGGCCGTGGTTTACATGCAGGCCTAGGAGAAGTTTCCATGATCATGGCCATTAGGCCTGATCTAGTTGATGTAGATGAGTTGAATACAGAATTCCCCAATTTTCCGGAAACCATTACCAAGTCTCCCGCTTTGCATACCGCTTTCTTTTTTTCTTCTCCGGGTAGTGTGTATGAAATGACAAAGTCAGGAACTTGGGGCAATGCCGCCGAGGCTACGCCTGAAAAAGGAGAACAGTTCCTAGAGTGGGGGGTAGCCTCTGTAATAAACCTTATGAAAGACATTGAAAAAACCTTTGAAGAGCTACCAATCAGGAGTAAGAAATAGGTTTATCTTTGTTTAAAATGATTACAAATACTTCTTTATAATCAGTCTAATTTCAAATTTGAGAAGATGTAAACTGTTGTTGGCTATGTAAGGTTCTATTATTAGAAACATTTTTTCACTAAACTCAAAAGACATGGCCATTAGATTGTCATCAAATTGTTCGAACTGTGCAGAATTAACACCTGCAGCAGAATGTAATGTACATAAAGTAAAAGTAAACGCTAACTATACTTGCGATAGTTTTGCACTTAAAAATGATTTAGCGGTAGACCGCCAATGTACTTCATGTACCAGACACAACACTGATTCTTGTGCCCACCCAGATAAAGCAGCTCCAGGAATGTTATGTTCTAGCTGGGCTCCTGTTGCATAAGCACGCCCATTAGATTTAAGATAGTTATTTAAAATGTATTTCCCCCAAATAGTAAATGTTATTTGGGGGTTTGTTTTTGTTATGGCACTCATAACCTATCTGCACTATCTTACAATACTCAAAACAGTAATTAGTGCTTAGCTGTTAAGAATATGTTCAGACAGAGCATATTTTAATTTTTATGCTTCATCCTGTCAATTTTATTGGTTAAATAAGCAAAAAATAAGGTTTAGCTTTCTATATGCCACACTTTTATATTCAATAATTTTTTAGGCTATGTTTAGAAGGTATTTAAAATTCATACATTTCCTTTAGTGCTTATTCTGTAAATGCTTGAGTAAGGCGGAATCAATGCCTTAGATATTTCAGAAAACATTGTTCGCTCAGCACGTAAAGCCCTACAAGTTTTGACTCTACAAAAGAGAGTTCATGACAATGTTAGATGGTTACTCTGTAACAGCAAGAGACATCAATCGCTCATTCCGATAAATTACAATTGATAAAGTGCCAGGATTTCTGATAATTCAAATTTTCTAATTGTTGAAAAGCACGATTCAATGTCAAAGAAAGAAACCCCACATATACTAGCCGGACTGGATTCGAGCGCAACTGATGATTATATAATTTCATTTTTAGACCAAAATGCAGCAGCTTTTGGCGCTCAGAAAATAGATTTCATACACATACTTAAAGAAGGTAAGGCTGAAAATGCAGATGAAAGCATTAAAGAACGACTTTTGAACAGTGTGCACAATGCTTTTACTAGAAATGATATTAAATATGAGCTCCATTTTTCAGTAGGAGACCCTGCCGAAGAAGTAAGAAATAGAAGCAAAAATACCGCAGTGAACTTGTTGGTGCTTGGGCACAAAAAAAGTGAAGAGCACCAACTTGAAACAAACAAGTTGGTAAAAAAACCAGTCTGCTCTCTTTTACTTGTTCCCAAGAAAAAAGACTACAGCATTAGCAAAATATGTGTAGCACTAGATTTTTCTGAACTCTCTTTACATACCTTAAAACATGCTGTAAATATAGCTGAGCTAACCGGTGCCAAAGTTGTTGGTTTCCACGCTTATGAAGTACCTACAGGTTACCACAAAAGCGGAAAAGACCACCGTGAGTATGCTGAGGTAATGGAAGAAAATGCCAACAAAAAGGCTGAGGTTTTTTTAGATAAAGCTGGCATCGAAAACATAGATATAGCCTACGCTTACGATGAAGGGGGTGAGCCTGCTAACTGTATTGCCCAATTTGCTAGAAATTCCAATTCAGATTTGGTATTAATCGGTTCAAAAGGCAGAACGAGCGCAGCTTCAATTTTATTAGGTAGCGTTGCTAAAGAACTTATTGAAACCCTCTACGATATTCCACTCATGGTTGTTAAGGTTAAAAATGAAAACATGGATTTTGTAGATGCTATAAAAAAAATATAGTGAGTTTATGCTGCTAACTATACTATTGATTTTTTTTGCTAGCCTGCTAAGCCCTTTTTTTTACAAAAGGTATCAATTGGCTACTGCCTCTTTACTGTCTTTGCTTTTGCTAGGCATTATCTTTTTTTATGCAACACATCTGCCTCAAATAACAAAAGGAGAAAGTTTTGTTTCAAGTTTTTCTTGGATAGACTCTTTAGGCATCCACCTCACATTTTACCTCGATGGGCTAAGTCTTTTTTTCGTCATGCTCATTACTGTAATGGGCTTGCTCGTGCTCCTTTATTCATTTAAGTACATGGAGGATTACCCAAACAGAGGTGTCTTCTTTTGTTATTTACTGTTTTTTATGGGCGCTATGTTAGGGCTTGTGCTTTCTGCTAACCTAATTAGCCTTTTTGTTTTTTGGGAACTGACCAGTTTTAGCTCTTTTCTATTAATTGGGTTTAAAAACCAAAAAGCCGAGTCTAGAAGGGCTGCTAGACAGGCCTTGCTTGTAACTGCCGGTGGAGGTCTGGCCCTCATGTCGGGCTTCATTTTATTAGAAATTATTACAAATAGCGGATTTGATTTGCTTGCAACGCTAAATAATGCCGAGGCAGTTCGAGAGAGTAATTTACACACTGCGGCCATTATTTTAATTGCCATTGGGGCCATTAGTAAATCAGCGCAATTTCCATTGCATTTTTGGTTGCCCAATGCCATGGCAGCACCTACGCCTGTAAGTGCCTACCTGCATTCTGCTACCATGGTAAAAGCTGGCGTATATCTCATTTTTAGGTTAAATCCACTTTTTGAAGATATTGCACTTTGGTCCTACGTTTTGGGCATTACAGGGGCTATTACCATGTCTTGGGGTGCTTTTAAAGCTTTGCAGCAAGATGATATCAAAAGAATTTTAGCCTATACCACTATTAGTGCTTTGGGTATTTTTTTTATGATGACTGGCGTAGGAGGAGAAAAAGCGATCAATGCGGTTATGGTTTATGTGTTGGCACATGCCTTTTACAAAGGCGGCCTGTTTTTACTTGCCGGTAATATTGAACATCAAACAGGAAGCAGAAAACTCTCCGAACTATCAGACTTAGTCCGTAAAATGCCCTATTCGGCCACTGCGGTGATTTTTGCCTGCGCATCCATGGCGGGTGTTATACCTTTTATCGGGTTTGTTGGCAAAGAATCGCTTTACGAAGCACTCTATCATTCAGGTCATCAATTGGAGTTTGTGTATTTAGCCATGCTTTTTTTAGCAGGAGCATTTTTTACTGCGGCTACTATAAAAATTGTTTATGGTGCTTTTCTTGAAAAAGGGAAACTTGAAGGCAAAGCCATTAAAGAGGCTGGCATTTTAATGGTTTTCTCGCCGCTAATACTTGGTATTGCGGGATTATTCACTGGAATTTTGCCACAATTTACCGTAGAACCTTTGCTAAAGTGGTCTGCAGCTGCGGTATATCAAACCGAGTTTTCAACCGAGTTTTCAACCGAGTTTTCAACCGACCTTCCAAATGCGCTATCAATTGAACCATCTATGAAATTGAAGCTGTGGCACGGTTTCAACATGGTACTACTGTTAAGCTTGCTCACTTTGCTTTCTGGTGTGGGGCTTTATTTTATCAGGAAATTAATTGAAAAGCTGAACAAGCCTTATTGGCTAACAGCAGATTTTATTTACGATCAATTTATTAACGGTACAAGCAATTTTTCCAAAGCTATTACAAACGTAATACAGAATGGATACCTCAGAAATTACATAGCTGTTTTTATGGTCACTTTTTCGGGTATGATGATCTTTGTTTTTATAGATGGCGGATTTATAGTCTCGGCAGATGTAGGAAACCTATTAGAATCGGCGCAAATTTATGAATTGGTGATCATAGCATTGGTTACACTTGCTACTGCCTTCTTGTTCAAAACCAAGTCTAGACTGATTGTAACAGCAACTTTCGGCATAATCGGTTACAGCATTGCCTTGGCTTATACGCTTTTTAGTGCGCCTGATGTGGCTATTACACAGTTTTTAGCAGAGACTTTATCTTTAATTCTGCTCATCTTGATTTTACATAGACTTCCGCCCTACACACTCAAGAAAAACATTGCCCATAAAAAGTATTTACCCTTGGCCGTGCTGTTCGGCGTAATTATGTCATTCACTACATTTACCTTGCTCAACAGAGAGGTTAATGCAGACCTTAAAACTTTTTTTCTTGAAAATAGCCTGAGCGAAGGGAAAGGCAAAAATGCTGTTAATGTCATCTTAACTGATTTTAGGGCACTTGATACATTAGGTGAAATAACAGTGCTTACGGTTACTATGATTGGCATCATCGCTTTATTGAAAATTAAATCTAAACCATGAAGACACTTATACTTTCAACCATTTTAAAAGCCCTAGCGCCTCTATTTTTAGGCTTTGCGGTTTACATGTTTTTTAGGGGGCATGACAATCCGGGTGGCGGGTTTATTGCAGGTTTAATAGCATCTATTCCGCTAATGATTCATTCTATGGTTTTTGGCTATAGAGCTACTAGAGAGAAATTTAGGATCAATCCCAGATTGCTTGCCGGATTGGGATTACTCGTGGCGCTAATCAGTGGCTTGTTTGCTGTGACGATGGGCGACCCTTTTATGACCTCCATATGGGTAGAGCAAAAACTGCCGCTTATCGGTAAAATTGGTACGCCAATATTTTTTGATTTAGGTGTTTTTTTAGTGGTTTTTGGAGTGGTGTTACAAATCACATTTTTACTTACAGAAGAATAATTTAATATGAATCTGATCATCTCTCTTATTTTGGGTATTTTGTTTACAGCGAGCGTTTTCCTGATGTTTCAGAAAAGCTTTTTTAAGCTGATTATCGGTGTGATCCTTTTTGGTTATGCCACTATTTTATTTCTGTTTGCTGTAGGAGGCTTAACCAAAAATGCACCACCGCTCATTTCGGAAAATGGGATGGAAATAGAAAAAATGGCCGATCCATTGCCCCAAGCCCTTACCTTAACCGCTATAGTGATCAGCATTGGCGTACAGGTTTTTGTAATCGTACTTCTCAGAAAAGTTCATGCAGATGTAGGCACAGAAGACCTAGATGATTTAAACGCTACTGATAGAATTGACTAAATTGATGATACATCAAATACCATTTGTACAATTGCCACTTTGGGTACTTATCACTGGATTTGTATTCTGCATCCTCTTTTGGAGGTACAGTAAAATTCAGGAGATGATAGCTACTATCTCAGTTGGTCTGTATCTATTAGCAGGCATTGGACTTTTGGTATCTGTTTATCAAAATGGTATACAGGTGTTGCAGGTTGGCAAGTGGGCAGCACCTTTTGGTATTACCCTAGTAGCCGACCTATTTTCTGCCATTATGGTATTGATTTCAGGGGTGCTAGCCTTTACCATTACATGCTATTCTTTTCAAGATATTTCAGCCGAACGCAAGAAATACGGCTTTTACCCAGTATTGCTCATAATGATGTTTGGCGTGTGCGGCTCATTTCTAACAGGTGATGTTTTTAACCTTTATGTTTGGTTTGAGGTAATGCTCGTGGCCTCTTTTGTACTCATTGTACTGGGCAACACAAAACCGCAGTTAGAAGGTGCCGTAAAGTATGTAATCTTAAGCTTTATTTCGTCTGGCTTTGTTCTTACTGGCATTGGTATATTGTATAATATTACCGGAGCCTTAAATATGGCAGAACTCTCTATTGCCATTTCAGAATGTCCAGACAAAAAACTATTGAGCATTCCTGCTGTATTTTTTTTTATGGGATTTGGTATTAAGGCAGCCTTATTTCCCTTGTTTTCTTGGTTGCCTGCCTCTTACCCGACACCTCCTATTTCCATAGGAGGACTTATGGCAGGTTTGCTTACCAAGGTAGGCGTTTATGCCCTAATTCGTTTTTTCACTTTGATTTTTACGCACGACGTAGCATTGACCCATTCAGTTTTATTAATTGCCTCAGGCCTGACCATGTTCTTTGGAGTTTTGGGCGCAGCGGCCCAAAACGATTTCAGAAAAATACTCTCATTTCACATTGTGAGTCAGATTGGCTATATGGTAATGGGCTTGGCATTGTTTACACCCTTGGCTTTGGCAGGAGCTATTTATTTTTTGATCCATAATATACTGGCCAAAACCAATCTGTTTCTCATTAGCGGTATTGTAAAAGAAACAAACGGGTATTTTAATTTGAGCAAATTGGGAGGTGTGTATAAAAACTTTCCTCTAGTAAGTGTTTTGTTTGTGGTTTCTGCTTTTTCATTGGCGGGGATACCACCACTTTCTGGTTTTTGGGGCAAATTTATCTTAGCAAAGGCAGGCTTTGAGTCAGAGCAATATTTTATTGTAGCAGTTTCTTTACTGGTCGGGTTTTTAACCTTATTCTCTATGTCTAAAATTTGGCTCAAGGCTTTTTGGTCGCCTATGCCTGAGGCAGAAAAGAAAAGAATCAAATACAATAGCATCTCTTTGTTTAAGTCCAAATACTTTATGGTGCTTTCTTCAATTTTTTTAGCGCTTTTAACGATGTTCATCAGCTTTTATCCTGATTATCTAATTTCATTATCAGAAAAAGCAGCTGTACAATTATTAAATCCAGAAATATACATTAATGCTGTTTTGCCTAAATAACCCTTGACTAAGCGGTAGGTAAAAACTTATTTCAATACTGAAACTCGATGTTTTTAAACTCTAAAACCAATATCTAAATTAGAATATCTACTTATGACCATTATTCTCAATCTTTTACTTACCATTTTAATGACCTGGTTCACGCAGGCCATTTACCCCGGTTTCCCTTCTACTGGTTTTTGGATTTTATTGGTTTTTATTGCTTGGAATATTGTGTTTTGGCTGTTTTCCTTTTTCTACAACAAAAAAGCATTTTATAGGAGTCCTAAAATTACATTGCTAATTTTTTTCTATTTGAAAGAACTCTTACTGGCATCTGTAAAAGTAGCCTATGATGTACTGACGCCTAAAGACCACATGCACCCTGCAGTCATTGCAGTACCTTTAGAAGCCAAAACAGATTTAGAGATTACCCTTCTTGCCAACTTCATCACGCTTACACCAGGTACTTTAAGTATAGATGTGTCTGAAGACCGAAAAACGCTGTACATACATGAGGTTTATGTTAAAAATGGCGATACGGAAAAAATAGTGAAGGAAATAAAGGAAGGTTTTGAGCGCAGGATTTTAAACATCACAAGAATTAAAGAAGAGCAAAAAGCATGAACCCATTTATTATTTCATCCTATATAGCCATAGGTATC
>CAKZMZ010000107.1 GCA_937129345.1 uncultured Thalassovita sp.
CTGCTGGTCTAGACTACAGTGCAGTAATGGACGGCGACCACAGAAAAATATTATTTACCTCTCGTAAGACTAAGGAGGTAACAGAAAAGGCAGATGACGGCTACAACTATGAGCTTATCTACATGTCTCAAATGAATGAAGATGACGAATGGCAAGCACCTGTAATGGTAGATACTGAAGTAAGCAACAAAAGACACGATGCCACGGTGCAAATCATGAGAGATGACAATAAGATTGTTTTTTATAGTTCGGGTGATCTTTTTATATCAGAATATGAAGATGGAGAATGGGACGAGGGCAGGAAAATCAAAGAAATTGCTACTGTAGGTAACGAAACGCACTGTTTCGTGGCCGATAAAGGCAATGTCATCTATTTTTCTTCTGACTACGGTACAGAAAATGAAGACCTAGATCTTTTTTACATAAGAAAAGACGAAGAGGGCAAATGGACCGCTCCTGAACCACTTACCGAATTG
Source organism: uncultured Thalassovita sp. (assembly GCA_937129345.1). Lineage (GTDB taxonomy): Bacteria > Bacteroidota > Bacteroidia > Cytophagales > Flammeovirgaceae > Chondrinema. The sequence goes on from CAKZMZ010000107.1 coordinate 477, forward strand.
AACACGCCTTATGATGATGATGCACCGTTTATTGATGAAGAAGGCAACTTCTACTTTAGCTCTAAAGGACATGAATCTATGGGCGGGTACGATGTATTTAAAACAAAATATGACAAAGCCAATAAAACATGGAGCAGACCAGAAAACCTGAAACACCCCATCAATAGCGTAGCAGATGACATCTATTTTAACCTAAAAGGTAAGTATGCTTATTTATCTTCTTCAAGAGAAGGTGGTTTCGGTTCTTTAGATATCTACGGTGTTTATATGTTTGATCAGGTTTTGTTAGAAGGTAAAGTTTTAGATGAAACTGAGCAAGCAATTGCTGAAGCGAAAATAACCATGAATCATGAAGGCCACGAGTTTGAGGCCTATACAGATATTAATGGCAACTATAAAATGTACGTGCCTTTTAATGAGGAGCTAGATGTAACAATTTCTAAAGAAGGTGAGACGATATTTAATTCTGGCTTGAACGTAAACCTTTCGCTTAGAAATGAAAATAAGAACAAGTACAACTTTACCATAGGCAATGCCAATAACGCCAATGATAAAGACGGCAATGGTACCATGAACTACTTTGCAGTAAATGATCTACAAAATCCTCTACTGAGAAACTCAACAGAATCTGCACCAATTGTTACAAATGCAGTAGTAGCAAAGAAGCAGGTAACCGCAAAACCTAAGGCACCTGTTGTAAAAGAAAAAGAGGTTGTAGAAGAAAAACCTAGTATACGATTTGAGACGGTAAATGTATATTTTGATCTTAATGAAACAGAGGTAGATGAGAGGTACTATCAGAACTTGGGCAGCGTAGTAGATTTTCTTAAGAAAAACCCAAGCGTACAACTAGAAATTGCCGGTCACTCAGATGCCGTTGGTTCTAGCGATTACAATTACTTACTATCTGCAAGAAGAGCCCAAACAGTATCGGACTATCTTTTGAAGAAAGGGGTTGATAAAAAGCAGTTAGTAGTTGTAAGTTACGGTCAGGGCCTCCCCGAAGTAAAAGACGATGCCGAGCATCCAAAAAACAGAAGGGTAGAAATAAAAATTAAGTAAGAATTAAGAAATTTTTGAAGGGCTTTGGTGGTTTAAACTATCGAAGCCCTTTCTATTTGCAAGCTAGTATAGAAAAATATTTTACAGCTATATATATATAATTGTATCGAATTATCGACATTTGCAAACCTTTTTGCTAGGGCAAGATGTTATCACAAAAAAACATCAATTTATTTAATTGATTTTCAGTATGTTAACTTAATTTTTTCAACTAATGTGATGTATCTTTTTAATAACAAGTTTAGCATACAAATTGTGAATAGCATACGATATAAGAAAGGAGTACAAAATTTAGCAAAACATTACACTACTTTGATTTGAGAATGAAAACACAATAACAAATTTCTATTTTTTAGTTAAATGTATAAAAACAACAACCAGACTATGCGTTTCTTGAAATCAGACTATGTAATCAGAAAGGGGTTAGATAAGCTAGTAGCAGCTACTATGCTTTTTCTAATGATTATCGCTCTATCAACCCAGTTTGTGTAAGGTACCTACTAAGGTTTTTAAGTAATTGAAAGATGAAGCTGTCCTAAGAGAAAGGGCAGCTTTTATTTTTTAGCTACTTGATTATTATTCATCTCAGATGTGATCAATCAAATTCCTAACAGCTTGTACAATAAGCTTATCTAGATTCCCAATCTTCCTATTTCTTTAATTAGCAAATCTAAATTGATAGGTACTACACCCAAATGTTCACATACCAAACCACCTCCTAAATTAGATATGGCTGCTATTTTCTCTATGGGCATTTTGCATGCTAAACAGAGTGCAGCTAGGGAAATAACTGTATCTCCTGCACCAGAAACATCGGCGATTTCTCTTTTATGCGCCGCAATATGGTGGGTTTTATTAAAATCGCTGATCATCACGCCATTTTCAGACAAGGTAACCATAGCAGATTTTACTGGCATCAATTTATTTAGCTTAAATAAACTATCTTCAACTGCTTTAAAATCTGTGCTATAGAAATCTAATTTTAGGCCCTCTCTTAACTCTTTTAAGTTGGGCTTAAAGAGCGTAGCACCAGCGTAATCTAAGAATTGATTTTTCTTGGGATCTACTACTGTGGGTATGTCTTTTTCCGAAGCTATTTTTATAACTTGGCGAATAAAATCTGCAGAGAGCACTCCCTTATCGTAATCTTCAAATATAACCACATGGCACTCCCCTATTTTTTCTTTCACAAAATCTAGTAGCTTTTCTTGATGCGCCGAATCGATTATGTTATCGGTCTCGGTGTCTATTCGCATCATTTGTTGTGAACCTGCTAAAATTCTATGTTTTACAGTGGTCAATCTATCAGGTATTTGAAAAATACCATCACTTTGCATTTTTCTTTTGGCTAATAAATAGAGTAAGTTCCTGCTCTCCTCATCATTACCAGCCACTGCACACAGTATCGGTTCTGCACCCAAAGCCTTTATATTCAAAGCCACATTTCCAGCTCCTCCCAATCTTATTTCGCGCCTATCTACATTGACAATCGGTACCGGCGCCTCAGGCGAAATTCTTGATACCTTGCCCCACACATAAGAGTCTATCATTACATCTCCAATAATCAGCACTTTGGCTTTGGAGAAATCTTCTTTGAGTTGTTCTGTATCAATCATTTTTAAAATTGGAATATTGCAATCAACTTAATTTCAATTCATAATGCTGTTTTGTTTTTATTAAGCGCCATGCAATCACTCTAATAGCGATACAGCTTTTTCGATTCTTAAAATAGCTTCCTCCAAATCGGCATCAGAAGCCGCAAAAGACATCCTTATGCAATTTGGTTCTCCAAAGGCTGCCCCATCTACAATACTCACATGCGCTTGATTAAGAATGAACATAGAAAAATCGTAACTATCCTCTATGGTTGTACCTTCATAACTTTTACCAAAAAAAGCACTTACATCTGGAAAAATGTAAAAGGCACCTGCAGGAACATTGGTTTTAAATCCATCTATCTTGCTGAGTTTTTCTCTCACCATATCTCTACGCCTGCGGTAAGCAGTGGCCATTTCTTTTGTGGCATCTAAACTACCGGTTAATGCGGCCACGCCTGCCTTTTGAGATATTGTACTCGTACCTGATGTAACTTGACCTTGGATTTTATTGCAAGCAGATGCCAACCATTTTGGAGCAGCAATATAGCCCAAACGCCAACCTGTCATGGCGAAGCCTTTAGAAAAGCCATTGACCAACACCGTTCTTTCTCGCATACCTGGTATCTGCGCTATGCTAAAGTGTGTTCCTTCAAAATTGATGTACTCATATATCTCATCGGAGATAACCAAAATATCTTTTCTTTCATCTAAGACCTCTGCAATTTCTGTAAGTTCTTTTTTTGTGAAAACAGAACCTGTTGGATTACAAGGAGATGAAAAAAGAACGGCCTTGGTTTTTGGAGTTATGGTCTCTTTTAACTGAGCGGCAGTAACCTTAAAATCGTTCTCTAGCGTACCCTTCAAAATCACTGGACTGCCTTCTGCTAATTTTACCTGCTCAATGTAAGTGACCCAATAAGGAGTGAAAATGATTACCTCATCGCCTTTGTCTACAATGCTTAATAACACATTGGCTATAGATTGCTTAGCCCCTGTAGAAACAACTATTTGAGATGGTTCATAATTGAGTTGGTTGTCTCTCTTAAGTTTTTGGCAAATAGCTTCTTTCAAGTCAGGATAGCCCGCCACAGGTGGGTAAAAGGTAAAATTATCATCAACTGCTTTTTTGGCTGCCTCCTTAATATGCTCCGGCGTATTAAAGTCGGGCTCTCCTAGGTTTAGCTTAATTACATGATGGCCTTGTGCTTGCAATTCTCTGGCTTTTACTGCCATTGCCAAAGTTGCCGATTCAGATAGCGCTTCTAATCTTTTCGATATCATTTTAAAAAAATATGTGACACAATACTTAACTCAAGTTGATTTTAATTGGGGCAAAATTAAGGGAAAGTCTGTATCGGGGAAATCGAACTTAATTTTAGTTTAAAAAATCTGTTCATATTCATTAAGAAATGTTGGATGTAATATCTTTTATCCCCTGCAACGGACCAGCAATTTTCTTTACAACTGTTAACAAATGTACACGCACATCTTCCAATACTAAAACCTTTTTACCCATCATAAGCTAGGGCATAGAAATGTAATTTCTCTTTATATAATAAGAGTTTTTGCTTCCTAATCCAATGTTTTCGCATTCGACACCTTGTGTGTTAGCCAGAATCATAACAACTCAAACAACCTATTTACAGTAATTAACAATGTCCTAACAAACAATCCAATCTAATATGAACAAACACTACTATTTTAGGCTTTTTGCCGCTCTTTCCATGCTTTTTATCCTGCCAGAAGTTTTTGCAAGTGAAGATAAGATAAGAACCAACAAAATTGTTTCATCCGCTACAAACGGTGTTCAAAAGCTCAAGCTAACTTCTATGTGTTCTGAGGCACCCGGCACAAATAGAAGATGGCGCATTAGAAATCCAAATTCATTTGATGTTACAGTAGTTTGGAAAGTATATGGCACCAAGCAAGAAGATACCGTCATCGCCCCACCAGGCGACTCCTTTTTTTATACCAATACTGTCGGCGGGGCTAATACAACCATTATTAAATGGCACGATGGCAGCAAATGGAAACAAACTGTAAAAGCTTCAAGCGGTAGGCAGTGCAAAAACCCTTTCAAACTTAATGGAAATACTTTAAAAGAAAATATGCCGACCGGTACAATGGTTGGCTCTTTCAATAAAGGAGGCAATTCACATGTTTTTGAATATAAACTTTTAGAAGGTGAAGCGGACAACCATTTATTCTACATAAAAGGAAATGAACTTTTAAGTAATACCACATTCGATTACGAAAATGATAGCCTCTACACCATTAAGGTACGTTCTACAAATACCGCTAGCCAACAGACAGAAGTTAGGACTTTAGAAATTAAAATTACCGATTACAACCCAGCGCCTAGCGATATTAAGCTTTCGGCAAATAGTATTGAGGAGCACCTACCCAAAGAGTCACTTTTAGCAGAAATTGATGTAATAGATATCGGTAATAAACCAAATCATGTATTTGCGATAGAAGGTGTGAGCAACACCGAATTGCCTTTTTATATTGAAAACAATAAAATATATACAAGTACCCCACTAAATTACCGAGTGCATCATAACACTAAAATAAAGATTACAGCCACCAATACAGATGGTGGTATTTTAAGCAAAACTTTTACAATCTCAGTATTAAACCAGCCCGATCCTCCATCCAACCTCACATTGTCTGTTATGGAGATGAGCGAAAACACAACAGCAAACTCTAAGGTAGCCGAAATATCTGTAGAAGATAAGGATGCTTTAGATGAACACATTTTTAGAATTATAGCTCAGACAGATTCTATATTTTCGATACAGAACAACCATCTCATTTTAAATAAAAAGGTTGACTTTGAAACCTTTGCTAAAATTGATGTTACTCTGCTAGCAAAAGATTTAGATGGAGATACCGTGAGCAAAACATTTACTGTTGAGGTAATTAATGAAAATTCCCCTCCTACAAATATCTTCTTTGATTATAACATTGTAGAATTAAACGAGACGGGCGATTTCTTAGGTACAATCGAAGTGGAAGATGCGGACCTGAACGATAAGCATACATTTAGGCTAGCAGATAAAAACGGTAATGTATCGAATGATTTTTATATACAAAACGACTCAGTATTTAATGCTAGAAGATTTTATCATCATCTAGATAACCCCTTACACTTAAATATCACGGCTTACGATACCAAAAATACTTCAATTACAAAATCATTCGATATAGATGTAATAAATCTGCCTGACATTCCAACTGACATTAACTTAAGCTCAAACTTGATAGACGAGCAAAGAGCAGCATCTAGCATAGTAGGATATTTAATTACAACAGACATAAATGACAAAGATCATTTTACCTATAAGCTGATAGGCAACAGAAAAGACAATACAGCATTTTTGATAAAAGAGAACAGGCTATTGACAGCAGGTATTTTTGATTACCATGCTCAAAAAAGTTATTCTATTCTTGTGCAAGTAAGTGATTTAGACGGAGATACTTTTGAGAAAGAATTTGATATTCAGGTAAATAATGTAATAAACGCACCTACTGATCTCAACTTTATACCAAAGACAAGCATTTTTGAGAACAATACTGTTGATCAATATCTAGGGAAACTTATTGTTAAAGATGCTGATAAGTCGGAACAGCACACCGTAGAGTTACAAGAAACCACCACAGATGCCAATTACTTTTATTTATCAGGCGATTCGTTATTTGCTAAAACTAGCTTTGATTATGAAGTACAATCAAATTATGCACTCACTTTTAAAGTGACCGATAAGGACGAGGCAACTCTAAATAAAACCATACAGGTACAAATAGTTGATGTTGCTGAAACGGCAAGTGGCGAGTTCTCCACCTATGACTCTTTACAACAATCAAAAAGTATTCGTGTAATAACTGAAGACTTTAACAATGACGGTAAAATCGATGCCTTTGTAGCCAATCAAGAACTGCCTTCTACACTTTGGTTAAATAATGGGCTTGGTGAATTTGTGGCCGTACAGAATTCATTTTCGGCCAAGCCTACTTTTGATGTGGCTCATGCAGATTTTGATCAAGATGGTGATATAGATTTAGCTTTTGCCAATTGGTTTGACATCAACGAACTATGGCTGAACAATGGCGATGGAACCTTTACTAAAAGTGATCAAACTTTTGGTAGAAACATGGCCATAAGCATTACTGCCGCAGACATAAATAATGATGGTTTGCAAGATGTTGTTATTGGAAGTTTCAATGGCATAAACACTACTTGGCTTAACCAAGGTAATGGCGAGTTTCTTATTTCTGCTAAGCAATTTGGTTTCCCGCAAACTTATGCTTTAGAAAAGGGAGACTTCGATAATGACGGAGACATAGACATATTAGAAGTAAGTATTGGAGGCAATGAAAAAATTTGGTTGAATAACGGCCTTGGTGATTTTACCCAACATCCAATAACCATACAAACAGGTATTAATCCATTTAATGCTGATGTGCAAGACTTTAACAATGATGGTTTTTTGGATATTGCCTTTCCTAATCCACAGGGTGGAAATAGTATTTGGTTCAACAATGGCGATGCTACTTTTATAAACAGTGGTCAATCTTTAGGTAATGAAAATACTTTTAGTCTTATTTCTGCCGATTTAGATGGGGATTTAGACAAAGACTTGGTTTTCGCAAATAGAAATACCCCTTTGGAAATTTGGTTGAACAATGGTCATGGTCAATTTTCAAATTCAGGGCAAAGTCTATCTATACAAGATGCTAGGAGCATTGGAGCTGCCGACTTGGATCAAGATAAAGATACCGACTTATTTATAGTAGGTAACGATGCGGTCAACTACATTTGGTTCAATAATACCAAGCCTAGTGGCATCACTTTAAGCAACCATGCTCTTTTAGAAAATAGTCGGAATAGCTTTATAGGAAAAATAGAAGCTATAGATCCCGACAGTAATGACTCATTTACATTTTGGCTGCCATCTCATCATGCTAACAATGCATTGTTTACAATAAGCAATGATTCTTTATATAGCCAAAAATCTTTGGACCACGAACAACTCAAGCAGATAGAAGTTCTTTTAGCTGTAAAAGATAACCATGGTGACACTGCTCAAACCAAAGTGAACATAGAAATTATAGATGTGAATGAGGCTCCAACTTTTAGCATAGATTCAGTATTTACTTTTAACAGTGGGGCTCAAATAGGCGATATCTTTATAGCTGACATTTTTACTGGAGATGAAAGCTTCCAAAACCTCAGATTTGAAGTTGAGCATTTGTCTAACAATATAGACATAATCGATTCTTATTTTTCTTATTTCTCTCCCTACCAATACGGTTACCTATATTTAGAATTTGCGGAAAACGGCTATGGCACTGATACACTCCTTGTCTCGCTTATCGACGATGGCGGGATTATGAACGGAGGAGAGAATACAGCTAGTAAAACTATTATCGTGCATAAAGAGCAAAAAGCAGTTGAAACAGGAACTACTAATTTTACACTAAATACTGCACCAAATCCTGCTACCAACTTCATTAACTTAAGTATTGCTGATTATTCTATGGCAGGAAGCAATATTTACGTTTATAATATGTCTGGAGAGGTTGTTTTATCTGACACAGGAAATAGCGAGGAATTAACCTTAGACATTAGTCAATTGCAGTCTGGCATACATATAATACACATTGAGCATGTTCACTTTTCAATGACAGAGCGCTTTATGAAGGAATAAATTATTTGGCTAGGTTTTGTTTTAGTGGGAGGGTTATTACGAAAGTAGTACCCTCTCCTTTTTTTGAATCTACTTCTATATTGCCATTGTGTTGTTCTTTCACAATTCCATAAGAGATAGAAAGGCCTAGGCCTGTGCCTTCTCCAACATCTTTAGTAGTAAAAAAAGGATCGAAAATTTTATTTTTTATGTGTTCATCTATGCCATCTCCATCATCCCTAATGGCAACCTTTACCTGTTCGTCATTGTCTAAGAAAGTATTTATGTAGATATTTCCCTTTCCTTTTATTGCTTGTATAGCATTGTTGATTATGTTCATAAATACTTGGTTTAGCTGGCCCGGCAAACAATCTACCTTAGGCAGATTTCCCAGATCTGTGTGTAGCGTAATTCTATCACGCATTTTATTTTTCAATAATGTTATTGTCGACTCTATCCCTTGATTGATATCTACCAACTTATAATCATTTTCATCCAACCTAGAAAAATTCCTCAATCCGAGTACGATTTCTTTAGTACGCTTTGCTCCCTCTTCTATACCCAAAAGCAAATCATCCACTTCTTTTATTAAAACATCGAGCTCTATCTCTTTGCTCAAATGGTTTATATCTGCAATGAGCACATCTTTATCATATCCATTTTGAAAATGCTTAATTTTTTCGAGCAATTCTTTAATATCGCTAATGTCCCTTTTTAATGGGTTGATATTACCAGAAATAAAGTTTATAGGGTTGTTAATTTCGTGTGCGATTCCCGCTGTTAATTGACCTAAGGAAGCCATTTTCTCAGATTCAATGAGTTTTGTTTGGGCAGTTTGCAGTCTCTGGTAGGTCTCTTCTAGTTTTTTGTAAGATTCCCGAATAGCATCTCTCTGAGTTTCGAGTTCTTCGTGGCTTTTACTGATTTCTTCATTGGCTTTTCTTAAACTCTCAGCTTGGGTCAACACCTCCTCAGTTTTTTGCTCTAGTTCAGCATTTGTTAGTTTTATCTCGTCTTTTTGCTTGGCAAGTCTTTTATTCTGCTTCCTCGCTGTCAATAGCCATAGAATAGACATTATCAAACTGACGAACACAAAGGCAAAAATGATTTTTCCTATGCGACTGGTTTGCTCCTTTAGTTGTAATTCTTTTTGCTGTAATTTTATTTCATCTTCTTTCTTCTGAAGTTCGGCTTGCTGCAATTTCCTCTGGTTTTCAAATTCGTTTTGCTCTTTTATCCGCAAGGCTTCCCGCTCCCTAATTTCTGATTCTTTTTTTTGTTTTTCTGCTTCTAGCTGAGCGATTTTTAGTCTTTGGTTTTCAGCTTCTATTTCATCCATAAGTCGCTTTCTCTCAAAAAGCTCTTCTTTTCTGGCAAAGTCTGCAATCTCGCTCTCTGCCTCAACCAATTTTAGGCGCTGCCTCAATTGTTGATTGATGATATCTTGACGCTGCTCTTCTGCTATCTTTTCCCGCAATTCTTGATCTTTCCTATCTAATTCTTCATTGAGCTTTCTCAATCTTTCAGATTCCAATTCTTTTACATTCATTAGTGAATCTTGCATCGATAAGTGCATGCGATAGTAGTGCAGGGCTTCCTCATAATCGCCAAACTTCTGCAAAATATCAGATTTAATATTGTATGCTTCAGAAAGCAACGTAACTTCTGAGTTATCTTCTGCGATTTGTATTGCGCTTTCAACATGCAAATTGGCATTATGGTAATCTTCATTTTGCAAATAGACCTTAGAAATTAAATCATGGATTGAAGCCGCGCCCACCCAATCGTTTTGTCCTTCCTTAATCTCCAAGGCCAATAAAAGGTATTCTATAGATTGCGTGGTATTCCCTAAGTTTTGATAAGCGATACCGATATTTAACAGGGTATTTAAATTTTCTAGATCTGAACCGTACAATTGTTTATCCAACTCATAAGACTTTTTAAATGCCTCAAGAGCTTCTTCGTGTTGGCCTAACCTCGAATAATTAAACCCCATGTTATTATAGGTAGAGGTCATTCCTGTAGAGTCTCCTATGTCAATGAATATTTCTAATAGCTCTTTGTTCAGCGAAAGCGACTCTTCGTAATTTTCCTTGAGATTTTGGATATCTATTAACTCGCCCAAAGTTTTTATTTGGCCCAGAATATTTTCTCTGATTTTGTACAATCTCAAAATTGTAGAGAAATTTTCAGCTGCATTTTCATAAGCTTCTAATTCCTTAAAAATTCCCCCCGCTTTTTGCAAGGCCGTAACCTGCATTTGCCAATCAGATTTATCTTCAAATACTTTAGCGGCCTGCGTGTAGTACTCAGAGGCGGTTTGATGCGCTTTTTGCGCTTCATAAACTTCTCCTATTCCTAGTAAATTTTGGGCTATTTTTTCTTTGTCAATCTTTTCGGAACTCTCCAATAAAGTGTTCGACTCCAAAAAATGCCTTACCGCCTGATCATAGGCTTGGCGATGCTGACTTATTTTGGCCCTTTGCTGAAGAATCCATGCTCTAGCATATTCATATCCGTTGCTAATAGAAATATTCCAAGCTTGATCTGCGCCTCTTTCAGCGGTTTCATAATTACCAATTACGATTAAACTATCTATCAAAGATAATTTCTCTTCTAAAAAAATAGGGATAGAATCTTTTTCTATTGTTTGAGCCATACTATTTAAGCTCAGGCAACATACAATTACCGAGTAAAAAATTGCTAGCTTGAGCCTTATATGCCTGTGTATCCCAATAAACATTCTTAAAAGTAACTAAATAGGATTTTTATAAAAAAAATACTAGTCAAGAACAAATCGCAAACCTATCTGTGCATTTCTCGCCAATTGTGGATTATAGAGCATGTCTATATCAAGTCCGGTTGCCCCAATGCCTCCGTATTTTGCATCAAAAACATTTTTCACCCTACAATAAGCACTAAAGTTTTCATTAACCTGATAACTGGCCATTAAGTCCAATGTATAATAGCCATCATTTTTATACAATGGATTTGAAAAAGCCTCCAAATTTGGAGTAAATCTCCTAAACCAGTCTGTCATAAATATGTTTTCTGCGTTAATGTACAACTTTTCAAAAAAAGTAGCATTTATTTTTAATTGCCCAATAAATTCTGGCATCATCCTAAAATCTCTGATATTTCCTTCATTACCAGCCAATCTTTCTCTGCCTTCTGTAAGCGTTAAGTAAGCATCGAAGCCAAGATCTATGGGTCTATAAAGCTCTTTTGCAGATACAGCTAACTGAAGCCCAAAAAGTGTAGCTTTGGCTTCTTTACTATTTATACTTGTTCTGGTTTCTAAATTTCCCTCAGCTACATTTTGGTATAAAGTAGTATCTATAGTTTGTAGAGAACCCTTGATCAAATCTGTAATCCTATTATGGAAACCTGTAAAGTTAATAGATAGGTTTTCTGTAAAGTTGTGCTTAAATCCCACTTCAAAAGATTGAAAAACCTCAGGATCCAACTCAGTATTTGGAATAATTGCATAAATGACCGTACTATCTCCCATGTTAGAATCTATAGATAAAGAATTATAGATGACAGATGAAGCTGGTGCTTTAAAAGCTGTACCAAAAGAAGCCTCTAAACTAGTAGATTTGTTCATTTTATATATTCCTGCCACTCTCGGGTTAATGGTGCTCCCGTAGAGCGAATTTCTATCTGCACGAAAACCAGCAATTAGGTTAAAATTTGTATAAGAAGCATAAACCTGGGCAAAAACTGCCATATTATTAAAATTTACTGGATTGTAGCCAAAGGTGCCAGTCAATGGATTGGGTTCTGGTATATTGCGCCTAAATGGTGTATAATCTTTGGGATTAAATGGTGCATCTAACTCATTGGTTCTAGGCAAATTACTAGAATATTGAAAAGAAGCTCCTGATACTATTTCTATATTTTCATTAAGATTGATACTCAAAAGTTGTTCTCCGAAAAAATCGTCGGAGGCAGCATAAATATAGGAGAGTTCCCCATCTCTATAGACTGGAGAAAATGCCGTTTTAGAGTCTGTTCTATACCTGAGGTAAGAAAGGTTAGTGACGATAGATACCTTGTTATTTAAATTTTTATCATAGCTCAAACTATATCTACTGATTCTTTCTGCAACATAAATTTGAGGGAATCTGAAAGAAAATAAGAAAGGACTTCTACCTAAAGATGGATGGTCCCGCCTGTACATGCTATTTATTGAAAACCTTAAACCTTTATAGTTAAAATCAGCCCCCCAATTCTCAGAGGCCTGCGGAATATCAAAAATATAGTCTTCGTGATTTATCAGGTTGTCTACAAAATAATCATTCTTTACGCTCTCTATGGTGGCCTCATCGGCTCCCAAGGCCTTGAGTCTTTCATCTAAAAATGTTTCAGTAAGATCTGCCGGATCATCAGGAGAGATACTCATTCCTCTGTAGGTAATCTGTAAGGGAACATCATTGATTTCAAAATAATCAAACGGACTAAAAACCTCTGGTTGATTATCGTAAACATCTAAATGATCCCTTTTGAAACGACTCCCATAAATTGAATAACTCAATATTTTATTGTCTCTGCCCGCTTTGCCTCCAAGCATAAAATTGACATACTGGTAGCCATCATTACCTACTTCTACGTCTCCATGGGCAAAAACCCCTTTTTCAGCTTTCTTTGTAATAATATTAATCACACCGGCTGTAGCATCGGCTCCATACAAGGCCGAAGAAGGTCCGTAAATCACCTCAATACGTTCTGCTTGCCTTACAGGAAGTTGAGCACCCAGTGGAATGCCTCCTAAAGTAGAAGGTTGTATGGGAATGCCATTGATCAATATTTTTGTGTAGGAATTACCGATTAGCCCCCTAAAAAGGAACAACTCACCATCTTCTCCTGAGCCAGGTTGTGACACTTTTATACCCGGAAGACTTTTCAGAACATCTACTAAGGTTATATAGCCATTTTTTATAATTTCTTCCCTACTTACCACCAATACCGTAAAGGGCAATTCTTGCAGTGCTTTATTTGACCTGCTTGCAGAAAAAACTTCATTACTTTTATCGGCGATAGGTGCTTTTATATCTTCGAAAACCAAGACATCTCGCTCAACATTCTCATTGATAGGTTGAGAATAAACCAAGTTTATCGAAGTCAAAAACTGCACAAGCAACAACAACCCCGAATAGATAACTTGAGAATTAAAAAAACTAGGTTTCATACAATTAACGTACACCATTTTTTTTATAAAAAATCAGATAGTTTTCAATTAAAATGCTGCCAATCAAATTAAATATAAATACGAAATTTATATAAATATCTCGGCTTATTGATTATTGAAATATGATTTTTGGCAACAAAACTTAATATCTCTTAACACTGAAGGTATTTAACACTTTTGCTTAAGTTTAAAAGAGAATATTACATGAATGGCAATTACTTTTGTGGAAGATAGTACTTAAATTCTATAACCATGAAATATAATTTATTAATCCTAGGCTTAATATTAAATGTAATAAGTGTATTAACAGTAAGTGCTCAAGAGAAAAAGACTCTGATGCAAGGCAATAATGCAACTGTTGAGAGAAACATGAGCCTTTACGGAGAATTAGGGCTTAAAGTAATGACCGTTAAAGGAGATGCTGCTCCGGGAATTATTGCCAATATT
>CAKZMZ010000108.1 GCA_937129345.1 uncultured Thalassovita sp.
TTTGACCTCCTTAAAGCACTCCATAACGACCACTTAGAAATAGACATGTTTTTTATTGAGCCAGCTTTTACCGGCAAAGGTTTAGGCGCCAAACTCTTTAAACACGCTGTGGATTTGGCTAAATCAAAGAATTTTAAATACTTAGAGATTCAATCTGACCCTTTTGCACAGGCTTTTTATGAAAAAATGGGGGCTAAAGTTGTAGAGTATACACCGTCGCTTAGCATACCTAACAGAACGCTGCCCCTTATGCTATTTGCACTTTGATCGGCTTTTCTTATTAAGACTCAATATAAATTTCATTAAGTTGATATCTGTCATTTGTTGAGAGGTTAATTTTTGCTTTCTTGCAACAGATGCGAAAATGGACTTCATATGGCTTTATTTGGCTGTCGGTAATTTTACTGATAGGACATTCCCTAGTGCCTCATGTGCATGTATGTTCCTCAGAAACAGTTATAAGCTCAAATCTTTGCCATGCTGAGCAAGATTTTGGAATACTGAGCAAACTGTATTCAGTTGATTTAGGTGGCGAAGGCCATTTGCAAAATTTTCTGCAAATAAGGCCTTATTCAGTAGAACTTGGTGCAGAAAACGGTCAAATTGCTAATGAAGCTGTCCTACTTTTAGATATATCCAGCCTTTTTTTCCAAAACGCTGCCTTAGGTGTAGAAAAAAATAGCTTTCCGGTTGAAAAACGGCGGGTTTTAATATCCCGAACATCCCTTTCAGAAAGGTTGCTTAGAGCGCCTCCCGCTTGTTAATTCCCTTTCTTTCAATCGGTTACATTTAATTTATTGTGTGTTCAAATAGGTAAGCACGATAAGGCTGTAACCAACCACTTACCGTTTTTATTACTTAATTTTTTTAGAAGATGATTGAGAAAATCATTGCCTATTCCGTCCACAATAAGCTATTGGTAGGTTTACTGACCTTGCTTTTGGCCATAGGAGGCGTGTATAGTGCATTTCAGTTAACCATAGATGCCGTTCCAGATATTACTAACAACCAAGTACAAGTGGTTACGGTATCGCCCTCTTTAGCACCTCAAGAGATAGAGCAGTTCATTACCTATCCTGTAGAGATTGCTATGTCTAATCTGCAATCTGTAGAAGAGATACGTTCCATTTCGCGCTACGGCCTGTCTGTAGTGACCATTGTTTTTGAAGAGAGCTATAATAACATGTTGGCTAGGCAACTTGTAAGCGAGCAGCTCCAAATAGTAGCAGGAGAGATTCCCGGAGATTTGGGCTATCCAGAACTCATGCCCATCACTACTGGTCTGGGCGAAATCTTTCAATATACTTTAGATGTAGAACCGGGCTATGAGGAACAGTACGATGCTACTGATCTGAGGACCCTGCAAGACTGGATCGTGAAGCGGCAACTTGCTGGTGTTCCCGGTATTGTAGAGATCAGTAGCTTTGGCGGTTTTGTAAAGCAATACGAAGTAGCTGTTAATCCAGATGTGTTACGCGCTTACAATGTAACTATCAATGAAATTGCTGAAGTTTTACAAAATAACAATGCAAATACCGGGGGGAGCTATATACAAAAAGGCCCTTATGCCTTTTATATTCGTGCTGAAGGTTTGATTACTTCACTAGAAGACCTAGAAAAAGTAGTAGTTAAAAAAACAGGGGAAGTCCCCTTGTTGCTGGGTGATGTTGCACAAATACAGTTTGGTGCCACGCCCCGTTTCGGTGCCATGACTAAAGATGGTAAAGGCGAGGTTGTTGGTGGGATTACCCTCATGTTAAAAGGGGCTAATGCTACAGAAGTAATAGCAAATGTGAAAGAACGCATAGCTCAGGTACAAAAATCATTGCCAGAGGGAGTATCAATTAACGCTTACTTAGACAGAGCTGAACTGGTAGACAGAGTAATTAGCACAGTGCAGAACAACCTCATAGAAGGTGGTTTGATTGTTATTTTTGTTTTGGTAATTCTTTTAGGCAATTTCAGGGCAGGGATCATAGTAGCCTCTGTAATTCCACTTTCTATGCTATTTGCTTTGGCCATGATGCACCTTTTTGGCATTTCTGCCAACCTAATGAGTTTGGGTGCTATAGATTTCGGGTTGATTGTAGATGGTGCCGTAGTGATTGTGGAGAGCATTGTTCATTACATCCATAAGCAAAACAAATCTTTTACAAAGGCAGAGTTCGACAAAACAGTATCTTTCTCAGCATCGAGCATAATGCGTTCGGCAGCTTTTGGCATGCTCATTATTTTAATTGTGTACATTCCTGTAATGAGCCTTACCGGCATCGAAGGCAAGATGTTTAAGCCTATGGCCTATACAGTGAGCTTTGCCATTTTAGGTGCGCTTATTCTTTCCCTTACCTATGTGCCAATGGTAAGCGCATTGTTCTTAAAAAGAAAACCAAGTGACAAAGTCACTTTGGCTGATAGGATCAATAAAGGTTTGTTAGGTATATATAAACCCACTTTAGAGTTTGCGCTTCACCGTAAAAAGTCTATCCTAGCAGGTGCCTTGCTGATTTTTATTGGGGCAGGTATTTTATTCTATAGAATGGGTGCTGTTTTTATTCCTACCTTAGAAGAAGGCGATTTGGCCATGCAAATGACCATTCCTCCCGGGAGCTCTCTTAATGAGAGTGTTAATTCTGCCACGAAAGCCGAGCGTGTATTACTTGACAACTTCCCAGAAGTAAAAGATGTAGTTTCGAAAATAGGTACGGCAGAAGTCCCTACCGATCCTATGGCCATTGAAGATGGTGACATCATGATCATCTTGAAAGAAAAATCTGAGTGGGTTTCTGCGTCAAACAGGGAGGAGTTGGTAGCAAAAATGAAGGAAAAATTAGAGGTGATTAAAGGAGCGGAATTCGAATTTACTCAACCCATTCAACTTCGTTTCAATGAGTTAATTACTGGAGTAAAGTCTGATATTGCCATTAAAATCTATGGTGAAAACCTAGAGATTTTGTTTGACAAAGCCAATGAAGCGGCAGATATTTTTAGAAATGTACAAGGTGCAGCAGATATTAGAGTAGCACAGATTGAGGGGCTGCCACAAATTCTTTTGCAATATGATCGCTCAAAAATGGCGCGCTACGGCATGGATATCAGCAGTGTAAACCAGAGTATAAAAGCAGCCATGGCAGGCGAGGTGGCAGGCGTTGTGTTCGAAGGTGAAAAAAGATTTGATTTAGCGGTAAGGTTGCAAGAAGAATTTAGAAATGACAGGGACATTTATGACCACTTATATGTGAGGGCCATTGATGGGCAGCAGATACCCATTAGCGAGTTAGTGCAGATCAAAGAGGTAAAAGGGCCCATGCAGATTTCAAGAGACAACACCCAGCGCTTTATTTCCATTGGCATAAATGTGCGTAATCGAGATATACAGTCTCTAGTTGAAGAAGTGCAGCAGTTACTGGAGCAGCAATTAGAACTTCCACCAGGTTACTACATTACCTATGGTGGCCAATTCGAGAACTTAAGGGATGCTACACAGCGACTACAAATTGCAGTTCCTTTGGCGCTATTCCTCATCTTCATGCTCTTGTTTTTTACCTTTAATTCTATAAAACAAGCAGCCATGATTTTTACTGCGGTACCGCTTTCTGCTGTAGGTGGTGTGCTTGGGCTATGGCTGCGAGATATGCCTTTTAGTATCTCTGCGGGAGTAGGTTTCATTGCTCTTTTTGGTGTGGCCGTACTGAACGGTATTGTATTGATTGGTTATTTTAACCAACTAAAGGATGGAGGGGTAGAAAACATTTACGATAGGGTAGTGGAAGGTGCCTCTACCAGATTGCGTCCTGTAGTGATGACAGCGGCAGTAGCTTCTATGGGTTTTATTCCTATGGCTTTTTCTACAACGGCAGGTGCAGAAGTACAGCAACCTTTGGCTACTGTAGTAATCTTCGGGCTTATTACGGCTACCTTACTTACCCTAATTGTGCTGCCTGTGCTTTATTCAATGGTAGAAAAACCTATTAAACAGCCTGCAAAAATATTTGCCGGTGGACTTTTATTGTTGCTTTTTATAGGCCACCAGCCTGTTGAAGCACAACAATTATATGGAAATGAAGAGACTTTTTCTTCCATTATCTTACCCAATGATACTTTAAGCAATACTGTAAAAACAAGTGTTGAAGACCCTTTAAAAAAGGAACTGTCACTAGAAGAAGCCTTACAACTTGCCAAGACCAATAACCCATTGCTTAAAAATGCTATTTTGAGGCAAGATGCAGCCCGAGCCCAGAAAAAAGGAATCGTTGCCCTAGGCAATACAGATGTGAATTACCAGCAAGGGCAAATCAATTCTGAGATCAGTTCTGATTATATTTTTAGCATCAATCAATCCATTGGTAATCCTTTTAACTATGGGGCAAAGAGTAAAAAGATACAGGCTGAAGTGCAGTTGGCTGAAAGTGAAGCATTGATTTCTCAAAAGCAGATAGAGCGCATGGTAAGTGTAGCTTGGTACGATTATCAGTGGCTATCTTACAAAATAAGTGTGCTTCAAACTTTTAAGGAACAGTACGAAAGTATGGCAAGAATTGCCCAATTGCGCTTTGATACAGGCGAGGAAGGCATGCTATCTACCTTGGTCATCACTTCAAAAAAAGAAGAAATCAATAGCCAATTGGAGGCTTTATTTGCCGATCTTTCCATTGCTCAAAAAGCATTCAATACAGCTATTTTCTCAGAAGAAAATATGGTGCCTAGTAATGGTACTGCTTTCGAAAAAATTCCTTTCCAAGTGGCTTTCCAAGCAGAAGATAGTTTGCAAATGCAGGCATTGTTGAGCCCAGTTTATCAAGTTTACCAACAAGCATTAAAAGTAACAGAGAGAGAACTCATACTAACGCAAGCTTCTTTAGCACCTGAAATCTCCGTTGGGGCATTTACCCAGCAGCTAGATGGTTTCAAAGGCTTTAGAGGTTGGCAAGTAGGTGTGAGCATACCTTTGTGGTTCTTACCAAAAAGTGCGGCAATTCAACAAGCTAAAATACAGCAAAGAATTGCCGCCAACCAGCTTCAATTTCAAAGAATAAAACTTAAAAAAGAACTAGAGTCATTAATGCAAGAAGCCAAAAAGTTTGGCAATAGGCTAAGCTATTTTGAAGATACGGCCTTGCCAAGAGCTACTTTGATTACCGAAAAGTCAGGTCTGCTCTACAGCGAAGGTGAGATATCTTATTATGAGCACTTAATGAATTTGGGAGAGGCCAATCGCATTCGCCTAGAATATGCAGATGCATTACGAGAATATAATAAGGTACTGATCCAGATCAAATATTTTTTAGCTAACTAAACATTCAATAAATTTTGATATAAGAAATCATGAAATCAATTAAATTCATCATCATATTAGGGCTTTTGTGGTTGGTTGCCTGCCAAGAAGAACAACCTGTACAGACCGAAGCGGTTAACGATACCGAGCAAGTAGAAGAACAAGGCAACGAGGTGCGCCTCAATGCGTCTCAGGTGCAATTGGCAGGAATCAAAAGCGCCAAGCCTCAGCAAAAGGAACTGGCTTCTACCATTAAAGCTAATGGCATGATCGATGTGCCACCTGAAAATATTGCCAACATCCATGCGATCATGGAGGGCTTTGTAAAGGATGTGCGCGTTTTGGAAGGGCAAAAAGTAAATAAAGGGCAGGTTTTGGCCGTATTAGAACACCCCGAATACGTGCATTTGCAAGAATCGTATTTAACATCGCTTAGTCAATTGGCTTACAGTGAGAAGGAACTAGCTAGACAAGAAAAATTAAGTGAAGGGCAGGCTACTGCGTTGAAAACCTTGCAGCAAGCACAAACCAAATACGCTACCCTAAAATCTGAAGTGGCAGCATTAGCCGCAAAAATTAAGATGCTGGGCATCAACATAGAAGCTTTGAAAAAGGGAGAGATTACCAATGTGGTGTATTTGAGAGCACCTTTTACAGGAACAATTTCTGATGTGAACATCAACTTAGGGCAGTTTGTCGCCGCACAAAACCAAGCCTTTGAAATGGTGAACAAAAGCCACATTCATGGGGAAATCCGCGTTTTTGCAAGAGATATTTTAAAAGTGTATAAAAGCCAAAAAGTCCGCTTTAAGGTAAATGGCAATGAAGATAAGGTTTTTGAAGGCGAGGTATTCTTAGTAGGCGAAACCGTAGATAGGGAAAACAACACAGTAAATGTACATGTGCATCCTACAGGAGAGGTAGAGAAACTTAAAATCGGTATGTTCATTACCGCCGAACTTTTCTTAGATTCAGAAGAGACCCAAGTAGTGCCTGAACTATCTGTAGTACAAGATGAAGAAAACAATTATGTATTTGTAGATAAAGGCGATTTTGTTTACGAAATGTTCCCCATACAGAAAGGCACCACACAAGATGGCTATTGCGCCATAGAGGGTTTGCCTGATAACCTAAATGTCGTAACTGAAGGAGCTAATTACCTTTGGGCATCGAGGTGATTAAAACCCTCTTCACCCATACTAGGGTTTCAAGCCCTAGTAAGGGTGAAGAGGGCTAAGCTAGTTTGAGATAAGTTGTTATTTTACAATTAGTAATTTTATCTTTAAGCAATTACTCGATTAAAAAGAATACTCATGTTATTATTTAATAGAACGATTTTTTTAGCTTTTGCCATTAGCTTTTTGGCTTTTGCTTGTGGAAAGATGGAAGTGCCCGAAGGGGTTACTTATGAAGTGTTGTCTCCCGATGATTTTGAACAGAAACTGGCGCAGCTCGGAGATGTGCATTTGATTGATGCCCGAACACCACCTGAATTAGAAAAAGGGCATTTACCCAATGTACTAAACTACGATTACAGAGCAGATGAAATTAAAAAAGCAGTAAAAGAGCTCGATAAAAACAAGCCTGTATTGATTTATTGCGGCAGCGGCATCCGTAGCCAAAAAGCAGCTGAAATCATGATAGGTGCGGGTTTTACAGAAATCTACGATATGGAAGGCGGTATGAAAGCTTGGCTGGCTGCAGGGAAAGAGGTGGAGTGATGGATTTGACCAAAGAGGAAATCCAAGAAATTATAGACTATGAAGTAATC